>DATNLP010000289.1:0-2780 GCA_035602795.1 Acidimicrobiales bacterium
CGCTCCTCCTTTTGGCCCGGCCGGCGCCCGACGTTGGCGGCGAGCGGCTGGTCGCGGGCGCCCAGGAGGTCGAGTTCGTGCTCGATCTCGTCGAGCCCGTCGAAACGTGACATGCGCTCCGTGCGCAGGCGCAGCTCGCCCACGGTCTGGGGCCCGCGCAGCAGGAGCACGGCCAGGACCGCCGATTGGCGGGAGTCGAGGCCCAGGTTCTCGTCGAGCACCTGGCGGTAACGGACGACGGAGCGACCGTGCGACGGCAGCACGAAGCGGACCAGCCGCAGGTCCTTGAGCTCATCGAGCGCGGCCTGCACCGTCTGCTCGTCGTAGCTGACGACCGGCTCGCGGTTCGACGTCTGGTTGCACGCCGCCACGAGCGCACTGAGCGTCAGCGGGTACTGCTGCGGCGTCGAGAGTGCCTTCTCCACCAGCGAGCCCAGCACCCGCGCGCCTTCCTCGCTCAGCTGCACGAGCCCGGAGCATACGGGAACGGTTGTCGCGAGACCGTGGCGCGACCTCGGTGGCTCGAGGTGGTCCGGCCGCCGACCGGCCGGGCGTTCAGCCGGACGTCGAGCGGGTGGACCAGGCCTGCGCCAGGTAGGGGCCGTTTGGGCCGAAGCCGAGGTGGGCGATCTGCACCGGCCGGGGTGGTCCGGGCAAGGGCAAGGTCGAACTGAACGGGGTGTAGAGCAGCCAGTACCCGTCGGCGTTGCTGAACACAGACTCCTCGCCGGGGCCCTGGCCCTGCGCATTGGAGCCCAGCAGCGGTGTGGACGAGGTGTCGATGCACGGGCCGAGCGGGCCGGCGCAGCGGGCGGCGCCGATGGCGTAGCTGGTCTGGTTGAACCAGCCGCCCGAGTAGAAGATCCAGTACTCCCCGTGCACCAGTTCGAGCTGCGGCGCCTCCACAATGTGGCTCTGCCAGGGCTCGTCGGGGACCATGATGACGGTGGGCGCGCCCAGCAGGCGGAGCCCGTCGGCACTCAGCGGCTGGCTCCAGATCTGGGTGTTCACGGTGGGCAGTCCGTTCTGGTCGGCCCGGGCGTTCTGGTCGGACTTCCAGATCATGTACGGCTGGCCCGTGCTGTCGACGAACACGCGCGGGTCGATGGAGCCGCCCAGCGACTGCTGGCAGATGAACGGCGTGGGCGAGGCCAGGTACGGGCCGGCTACCGCCGTGCTGACGGCGTCGCCGATGCACATGGTCTCCGGCGAGACGCCGGCGAGTTGTGACGTGAAGAACAGGATGTAGTGGTTGCCGAACTGGGCGACGTCGGGCGCCCACATTTTGCCGGGGACGGACCACGGCGGCAGGTCCGGCAGCGCGTCACTGACGGCACCCCACTGGCCCATGCTCGGGCCCGAGCGCACCGGCACGTTCTGCGGTACGTCGTCCTGCGACGTGAAGAGGTAGTACTCGCCGCCCTGCACGTAGACGAACGGGTCGGGCTGATCCGCTCCGGCTGCAACCGTGTAGCCGGGGTCGGACGGGTCGGCCAACTGCGGCGGCTCGTAGTACGGGGTCTGCAGTCCGAGCGCGCTGTCGCCCACCGCCGTGCCGAGGGCATTGGCCGAGGCGGCGAGCAGCGGCGACACCGCCGACTCCCGCGCCGTGCGGGCGCTGGCCGTGGGCGCATCGAGCCCGCTCAGGCCGCCCAGCGCCAGCGCGAGCGCGAGCGCCGACGCCACTCCGGCGGCAACGGTGATGCGGCGGCGCCGCGCCCGTCTCAACATGGGGAAGAGCTGGGGACGGTGACGGCGCCGGTTGGGGATGACGCCCAGAAAGATGGGGACAACCCCTGGATTTCGCGAAACCCCATTGACCCGGCGTGACGACAAGCGCAATCTGTGTTCAGTTCGGAGACGAAAGCCCGCCGAACCTCAAGCGAGCACCGCAAGGTGGGAGCGAGGGAAGCCCAAGGGGAAGCCGCAAGGCGGAACAGAGGGAAGCCGAGAGAACACTGCAAGGTGGGATCGAGGGATGGGAGCGAACCCCGCGAGGGGAGCGTGACCGGAGTGGGCTGGAAGGTCCGATCTAAGGTGGTCCGTGGTGTGCCACGACGGCTTCCCTGGAGCCGGCGGGGTCGCTTCGGGCGGGGGTTGTCCGACACGATTCCCGTCCGGGGCCAGCGGGTCATCGCAGGCGTAGCCCCGAGGAGCACGGGAGGCTTAGGCCGAACGGTTACTCGGGGTTGCGTCGCGTCCGGGCCCAGGTCGGCCCGGGCCGTGCCCGCGGCCGCGGGCAGATCCCTCGTGGTGTCGTTCCCCATCCGCACCCCCATGACCCGATAACGCCGGAGCGGGCGTCATCCTGCGGGCGCCGCCGCTGGACGTGCCCGGTCCAGGGCTCAGGTTCGGCGAGACGGGGCGGTCAGCGGAGTGCGGTCCACAGGGCGGCCGGGCGCTCGCCCGACGCCACCTGGCGCTGGATCTCGGTCTGGACCAGGGCCAGGTCGTCGGGATGCGTCACCCCGACACAGCGGCCCGCGGCCTCGAGCACGACGAACGTGCTGGAGGCGAGCGACTGGGCCACCACCTCGGGCAGCAGGACCTCGGCCTCCTCGGAGGCCCCCGGGGCCGCCTCCATGGCCGCCTGCAGCACCTTGTGAAAGGCCGGCGTGAAGCCCCAGAGGTTCATGGAGACCCGGGCGTCGGGCGAGAGCGAGGCGGGCTGGCGGCCGTCCCCGGCCGCGTACCCACCCTCGCGGGTGGCCGCCACCTGGCGGCGCTCGTCGACGCCGAGCAGCCGGCCGTCGGGGGCGACCCGGCAGATGCCGCGGGGG
>DATNLP010000290.1:0-13927 GCA_035602795.1 Acidimicrobiales bacterium
CGGCAGCGCAACCGCGCTATCTGGACGTGCTGCGAGGTGCCGGGGTCAAGCTGGTCGACCCCGGGGAATGAGGCGCCGGCTCAACCTGATCGTTCTCGCGGTCACCGCCATGGTGACGGTGGCGTTCCTGATCCCGCTGGGCGCGGTCGTCAAGGTGGTGGCCAACGACCGAGCCTTGTCCGTGGCGGACCAAGAGGCTCGCTCGCTGGACGGCATCCTGGCGTCGGATCCGGCGCCCTACGACCTCTCCTCCATCCTGTCGCAGCTCAATGCGGACGGGAGCGGGCGCACCGCCGCGGTGTACTACCCGGGCGGGGAACGCGTCGGGCCCCACGTCGACTTTCCGCCGACCGAGCTCAAGGCGGCCCGCGGCCTCAGGGCCTTCTCTGCCTCGTCGGATTCGGCCACGAGGGTGTGGGTGCCGGTCAAGGTGAAGGGCGGCGTCGTCGTCGGGGTGGTGAACGTCCCCGACCAGTTGTTGCAGGCGGGCGTCCTCAGAGCGTGGGTGGCGCTCGCAGCGGTCGGGTTCTCGGTCCTGGGCCTGGCCTTCCTGCTGTCCGACCGCCTGGGACGCTCGCTGGTCAAGCAGATCCAGGTCCTGGACCAGGTGACGAGGCGCCTCAGCGACGGCGAGCTGGAGGCGCGGGTGACACCTGCCGGTCCCAATGAGATCCAGGACATGGGCCGAGCCGTGAACGAGTTGGCTGAGCGGATCATTGAGCTCATCGAGTTCGAGCGCGAACAGGCGGCCGACCTGTCCCACCGGCTACGGACGCCGCTCACCGCCTTGGCTCTCGAGGCCGAAGCGCTGCCCAACGAAGACGATCGCCAACGCATCGGCGAGGCCGTGGACGAACTGACCGCCGCCGTCAACTGGGTCATCGTCGAGGTCCGCCAGGACCGGCCCCCGCGGATGCGCGAGGTCTCGGACATCACCCGGACGGTGCGCGAGCGGTTGGCCTTCTGGGCCGTGCTCGCCGAGGAACAAGGACGCCCGTGGACGTCGGACCTGCCCGACACCGAGATCCAGGTGGCGGTGTCGGCCGCCGCGATGGCGGCGGCCGTCGATGCGCTCATCGGCAACGTGCTGGCGCACACGCCGGACGAGACTGCCTTTCGGGTCGCGCTCACCGCAACGCCGTCCCAGGCCATCCTCGTCGTGGCGGACGACGGACCGGGGTTTCCCTCGGGCCCGGTCCACCGCCGGGGACACAGTGGCACCGGCTCGACCGGCCTCGGACTCGACATCGTGCGCCGCACGGCCGAGCGTGCCGGTGGCGGCATGTCGACGCGCGCCGGAGCGGGCGGGGGGGCGCACGTGGAGGTCGTCTTCGGCCGCACGCGGCCCAAGACCCCGGTGGACGGCAATGGGAGCGCATCCCCGGCCGTCAAGGCCGATCGCGTCTAGCGGTTTTTCCCAACCCCGGTGCGGAGCGACACGTCGCCCGAACTGCCGGTTACCGAGTCCTGGGTTTTATTGGTTGCAGAGTCCGGGGTTTTATTGGTTGCAGAGTCCGGGGTTTTATTGGTGGCAGGGTCCTGGGATTTACTGGCTGCGGTCCCCTGCGTGTTGCCCGAGCCGCCGCCCTCCACCCGCACCGGGTTGCCGTTCTGGCAGACGGCACTGATCTGGTAGTCCCCTCCAGGGCCGGAGAACGACACCGTCACGACCTTGGGCCCGCCGTTGTCCACCTTCAGCTGGTAGCCGTTCGCGGGGAAGGTGTTGACCAGAGAGATCTCGTCGCCCGAGCAGCGCACGGTGGCCTGTCCGCCCGGAGACGAATACGTCGCGGGCTCCGATGGCGGTGGCGAGCTGGTTCCGGTACTGACGGGCTGCGTCGAGGTCGAGGAAGGGCTGGCGATCGGGATCGTCGTGGTCGTCGTCGGCACCGTCGTCGCCGGCGCGGTCAACTGAACCGGGCTGGAAGTACGGGTCGAGACGCTGGCCGGCACGCGAGCCGGAGGCGCCGCCGGCAGTGTCGTCGTGGTCGTTGAAGTCGTCGGCACCGTCGTCGTCGGCGCGACCAACTGAACCGGGCTGGAGCTCTGGCCGACGGCCAGACGCGAGAGGGGGATCACCGGTTGAGCCGAGGCGGAGACCGCCCTGGTCACGGCACCCACCCCGAGCCAGCTGACCACGAGGGCCGCAGCCGTGAGCAGCATCCAGGCTCCCAGCGCCAGGATGCCCGCACGTCGCATAAGAACCACTCTATTGAACCGGCGTGTAGTCCGAACGTCAACGATAAGGCAGCGATAAATCGGTCCGGCAGTATCCTGAACCCTTGCTCCCGCCTCCCCGTCCGGCATGACCTCGACGGTCCCCCTCGTGGCTGCCCGCCGGCACGGGCGTGTCCTCGTCATCGCCATGGAGCGCGCCGAGAAGCGCAATGCCATCAACCGCGTCATGGCCGATGAGCTGGATGCCGCCTTGAACCAGCTCGACGACGATCCCGAATTGTGGGCGGGCGTGCTCACGGGCACGAAGGAGATCTTCTGCGCCGGCAGCGACCTGACCAGTGGAGGGGACTACGTCACCGAGCGCGGTGGAGAGTACGGGCTGATCCGCCGCGAACGACGCAAACCGCTCATCGCCGCCGTGGAGGGGAAGGCGCTGGGAGGAGGCTTGGAGATGGTCCTCGCCTGCGACCTGGTGGTGGCGTCCACCGCCGCCCAGTTCGGCTTGCCCGAAGTCACCATCGGTGTGATTCCGACCTGTGCCGGACTGTTCCGCGCCCCCAGGGCACTCCCCCTCAACGTGGCCCGCCAACTCATTTTGACGGGCCGTCCGATCGACGCCCAGCGCGCCTACGAGGTCGGTCTGGTCAACGCGCTCACCGAGCCCGGAGGTGCATTGGACGACGCCCTGCGGCTCGCGGAGGACATTTGCGCCAACGCGCCCGTCTCAGTCCAGGCATGCCTCGCCGCCCTCAACCGCCTGGTGGCCGACGACGATCCACTCGGATGGGATGAGACCACCCAGGCCATGGCCGTGGTCATGCGATCAGCCGACGCGCTCGAAGGCGTGGGCGCCTTCTTGGAGAAGCGCCCGCCCAAGTGGACGGGAAGGTGACGTACCGGACGAACCCAAGTCCTGGCGAAATCTTCGTGTGCGCCGTTGAAGGCGCGGGTTCACGTCAATACACTCAAACAGGGCGGATCAAAGAGGTGTGGTGTGAGGTGGGTGGAACCGAACACTCTCTGCCCGGACGCACAGTGACTGTCTGGGAGGACAACCGATGACGCTCGTCGTCCGACGAAAGGATCGACTCAACCCCGAGATCCATAAGTCGGCGGACCATGCGCTGGTCATTCTGGTGGGCGAGCTCGATGCCTCCTCGGCCGGTCTGCTGTACCAGCAGTTCGCCGCCTTGACCAGGGAGGGCGTCAGCCAGGTTGCCCTCGACCTCGAGGGCCTGGCGTTCATCGACTCGACCGGGCTGTCGGTGATCATCGCCGAACACAAGCGGACCACGTCACTCGGGGGGGCGCTGGTCATCTACTCGCCACAGGAGCAGGTCAGGAAGCTCTTCGAGATGACCGGCCTGATTCAGCTTCTCGACATCCTCCCGAGGAAGCGTGCCGCCCGGCGCGCCGGCTGAGAAGTGCTACCCGTCGTGCGCCAGCTCGAGCACAAGGCGTCACGCGCTGAGTGATGCCGCCGCGTCGTCTCGGAGGCACTCCGTCAGATCGGTTGCCCGACGTCCTGGCGGTCGGCTCGACCGATGTGGGCACGATCTTCGTGTCCATGTCGGCCCGCCAGACCGAGGGTCGCGACGCCGAGTACCTCGAATGGCACTCGCTCGACCATCGACCCGAGCAGTATCGGATCCCCGGCCTGCGCCACTCCTTGCGCCTGGTCTCGACGCCGTCCTGCCGGGAGCGACGAGTCGCCAGCGAAGCGCGTTACGACGCCGTCGACCACGTCATGACGTACTTCTTCACCGACGTCGGCGCGCTGGGTCCGTTCAACGAGCTGAGTGACGCCCTCCCGGCGGAGCGCCGGCCCCTGACGCTGCCCAGTATCGAGTACGGCGTATTCAACCTGGCCGGCAAGGTGGCCGCACCCAGAGCGGTGACGGGTGCCGACGTGATCCCGTGGCGCCCGGCCTTCGGGATCTATCTCCTGGTGGAGAGCGGTATGGCCTCGCCCGCGGCTCTGGTCGAGGTGGACGGCGTGGCCGGCGCCTGGTGGGGTGAGGGTACGGTGGTCGAGACACCATTCCCGATCGACCGGCGCTCGTTGCAGATCACCTACCTCTTCCTCGACGACGAACCGGAGGCGGTGGCCGAGCTGCTCGTTTCGCCCTTGCAGCGAAGGCGGGTCCGCGGCGGCCCCACCCCTCTCCTCGCCGCCCCGTTCCACCTCGTCGTGCCGTTCGAATGGGAGCGGCACCTCCCCTGATGTGCGCCGCGCCGAAGAGCTCCGTCCCCGGCGCGCTGGGACTCACCGGTTCGGCGACAGCGAAATTTCGGGATGGCGCGCCTCGATCATCCGGCGGAACCCGTCGCGCCAGTGGACCCTGGTGGCCCCGAGCACTTGGTGCATCAGGGTCACGTCCGGCCACAGCGGCGTGTGCGCGGACGGGTCGTACTCGAAGACGGGCGCCACGCCCACGAGCTCGCCCATGTAGGCGCAGTAGTCCTCCGCGCTGACCGTCTCGCTACCCGCCCAGTTGACGATGACGGGTGGCACGGCGGCCACCTCCATGGCGCGGATCCCAAGCTCGACGTAGTCGTCCTCGTAGATGGGGTTGAAGTTGTTCGGGGCGTCGGGGTGCAGGCGGATCGGCTTCCCGTCCAATATCGACTCCAGCCGGTCGGCCGGCGCGCCGCCCTCGGGTCCGTACGTCGAGCAGATACGGATGATGGTCAGGGGAATTGAGAAATGCCGGGCGACCCACGTGCAGACGGCCTCGCCGGCCACCTTGGAGAAGCTGTAGTTGCCCCGCTGCGGCACGCCCGGCGGATCCGACTCGGTCAGGGGCCGGTGCCCTTGATACCGGTAGATCGAACCAGTCGAGCAGTACACGAACCCCTTGCACCCCCGGCAGTGGTCCAACAGGCGGCCCGATGCCTGGGCGTTCGTCTCCATGGCCGCCCCCCAACCATCGACACCGGTGTTCACCGCCGCGTGGAACACGTAGTCGAAGTCCTCGGGGAGCGAGAGCAGTTCGTCACTCGACACGTCGAGGGTCACCGGTCGTATTCCTGCCGACTCCAGCCTGTCCCGACCCGTTGGGGTGGTGAACCGTGCCGCACCCCACACCTCGTTGCGCGAGGCCAATGCCCGCGCAATTGGAAAGGCGATTTTGCCGGAGGCCCCCGTGATCAGAACCTTTTCGCCGTCGAGCACGTTCGCCGCCCCTTGTCGCTACGGATCCTCCTCCCCAAGGTACCGTTGATCCTCTGGTCGACGGCGATCCCCGCGTGTGATCACTCGACGACGAAGCGCCGTGTACCGGGTCGGCATCGCGGCCGCCGTTCACGCCGCCCTTTGCGTCGGCCTCGCCATTGGTTTAGACGTGGTTCCCACCCGTCACCGCCTGCCGTCACGATGCCTACACGGTGGCCCTAGTCGGATGCGTCGACCGCGGTGCCCCGTATCAGGCACCCACCAGGACGTCGGCCCGCCACATCGATCGGGAAAGGTCGGTCGCCTGCCTCCGAATGTCGGGAATGGCGGTGGACTCCCAGAGCCGACCTCGACGGAGCGGGCCGACCACCCAAAGGGCGTCGTTCGAATCGGGCAGACACCCACGGTCGTCGGTGTCGAACCCGAGACAGAGGGGGCCGGGGCGGGCCACCCGGGTGTGGAGCAGGCGTTGCACCAGAGGATCACGTGATCGACGGACATCGGCAGACGATCCGCTGCAGTTGACGACTGCGCCGACGCGCAGCCGACGGTCGGCCAACGTGACGTCGACACCTCGGCTCACGCTGTGCGCCGACCGGACGCCACCCGGCACGATTGTCAGCTGCCCGGTGTCCCGCATCGACTCGATGCGTTCGGCAACCGATGGCGGCATACGGTGGCGGAGTACCTCCCAGCGGCGCTGCGCATGGCGAAGAAGTCGGGTCCGTTCGGCTATCGCCAACCCGGCCCATAGCTCGTCGGTGCGGGGGCGCAAGGCGTCGACGACCGGACGCCAATCGCCCACCTCGTCCGCGGTCGTCCGAGCCCAGGCGAGCAGCGAGCGCGCCGTCGGCCGGCTCGGTGGGTCAAGGAGCGCTGGTACGGAGGACGTCTCGGGGTGGGCAGAGGGCAGCAATCCGTGTCGGGAAGTGGCGAAAATCTGGGAATGTCCTGCGGCCTGAAGGCTGAGGCTGACGTCGACCGCGGTGAGACCCGTCCCGACCAACAACACCGGCTCGTCGGGGCGAAGCCCGGCCAGGATGCCAGGGACCCAAGGATCCTCGATCCAGCGGCGGACGTCTCCGCCCAGACCTTCGGGCCACGTCGTCGGAGATGAGCCGGATGCGAGGACGACCCGGTCAACGTTGAGTCGCGTCCCGTTGGAGAGGGTGATCAGCACCCCCGCGGCGCGGGGGCTGACTTGGACCGCGCGGGCACGGACGTGCTCAACAGGCCCGAGCAGGGAACGGAGGTATCTGCCGTACCAGGCGCGAGGGAGAAATGACTGGCCGTCGGCCACCATGTGCTGCCGCATCCATGCGGTGAAGTGGTCGGGTTCGTCGGGCAACGCGCTCAAGCAACCGGCCCGAACGTTGAGCAGGTGCCTGAGATCGGTGGTGCTGTAAGCGATGCCCGCGCCAAGTTCGGCCCTCCGTTCGATGATGACGACACGCATCGGCCCCGGTGCGGCTCGAAGGAGATGCGACGCCGTCAGGACCCCGGCGGCACCCCCACCGATGAGGGCAACGACCTCGGACCGCAGCGGAGCCATGGTTCTATTATATTCCTACTAAAACAATAGGAAAACTATTATTTGGCGGGAACCGAACCCTCTACCACCGGAAAGGAGCAGGTCAACACCACTCCAAGCCCGCCCGTAGGATTACGAGAGTGAAGAACGGTTCGGCGAACGGTCGAGATGACGGTTCTCGGTGGTCGCTCTGGTCTCGGGATTCAGTCCTGTCCATCGGATCACGCAACTCAGTTTTGTCAATAGGGTCAATCGGTTCTGTGCTCTCGATCGGTGGTGTGGCGTCTGCCGGGTCCGTTCTCTCCATCGGGTCCTTCTTGTCCGCGGTCAGCGTCATGTCGGGACTCTCGTGGTTGTCCGTGATGGCGTGGCGATCGAGCAGATCGATTGCTGGTTCTCGTGCGTATCACTAGCTTGCTCCGCTAAGAGCGACAGTCCCCTCCCCCGGCGAACCGCGGCAGGGCGCGAGGTCCTAGTCGGATCTCAGGGTGCTATGCGTGCGCAGCATTGTGCCCCACGACCAAGTACAGATCGTCTCGGGGATCGCTACCTTCCTAGGGAGTCGGCTGGCGAGCCCGTAGACGCTCAGCATTGGCAATCTGGCCATTCGAGAGACTCCGGCCCCTTTGCGCCGCCGTTCCTTCTGATAGCTCTCCAACGCACCCGAGGTCGACGCCGACGCTTCAAGTTCTCGACACAGCACCCAAGCATCCTCGATCGACTGGTTGGCTCCCTGGGCGAGAACGGGAGGGATTGCGTGCACGGCGTCGCCGATGAGCACGACCCGGTTCGCCTGAAGCCGTCGGGGCACCGAAAGCCGCCATGAGGGAATGGTTCGATGTCGTCGTCCGCGATGTTGGCGAGCAAGTCCCGCATCGGCGGCCGCCAGCGGGCGAAGCGGTCCCGGCGCCATGAGGTGACCGACGACGGCAGCGGATCAGGGGGCCAGGGAACGTCAAACCACCACTGGAGGAGGCCGCCGCCTGCCGGCATCAGTCCGATGCCGCCCTCCTGGCCTGTCGCGTAAATGGAGGTCGTTCCGTCGGACATCGCCAAGGGGACAGCCGTCAACCCTTGGAGCGATGCCCATCCGGTTGGCGTTGTCGATCCCGGTGGAGCGAAAAGCGACCGAACGACGGAGCGATGCCCGTCGGCGCCAACGACCAGGTCGGCCTCCAAGTCCTGCGCGCCCTCCACTTGCGCGACGGCGCCAACTGCCGAGGAGCGGACTCCCCTGCAGGGTGTTCCGAGCGGATGGTCCCGGGGTCCAACCGAGCCGTCAGGTGCTCCAAGAGGTCGCCGCGCGGGATGGTGACGGCGTCGATACCGAATTTGCGGTTGAGACGGGCTGCGTCGACCCATCCGACACACGAGCCCTTAGAAGACCAGGACTCGGGCCGGTCGATGACCCTACCGTGACCGTCGAGGTCAGATCCCAGTCGTCGCAGTGCGAGTCCACCGTTGTTCCCTACCGAGATGGCAGCCCCACCGGTCCGGAGCTGGGGTGCCTCTTCGATGACGGTGACGTCGTGCTGACGACGCTGGAGCCCACCAGCCAACGCCAAGCCGTCGATGCCCGCGCCAGCGATGACAATTCGCACCTTTGCAGTCCACCATGACGTGCGGGCGCGTCCAAAATTGAGTCCCGGGTCGGGCTGGGGTCTCCATTGGGCTGTTCCGCCGGACGACCGGCATTCGTCGTCGCCGTGAACGGTGACGCCCCTGGCGCCCACGCCCGAGATCGCTGTGCGGCGACACGGCCACCGTGCCCGGTGCGGCCGAGGCAGAGGTGCCTACCGTCGTGTGAACGTCTCGGGGGTCCGGCACTCCGAGGGATCCAGACGGGTGTTCGGCATGAGCTCGTGAACAAGGTCTCACGCCCGGCTCCGAATCAGCCAACGGCGCTCGGATTGGCACGTCACTCGCGCGCTCCATCGCGCGCCGAGGTCTCCTCCAGGATTCACGGGGTGGCACCGACGTTGGCCCGCTCTCCAGCGGTCCGGCGCACTCGAACACGACCGACAAGGCCGTTCAGTCGGTTACGGGTCGGATCGGCCCGGTGCGGGATGCTGCCCCCGCCGGACACTTGCTGCCTACCATGGTGCCGGTGAACGGGTCGTCCACGAAGCGGGTGCGCTGATGGGACGGCGCATCCGGTGGCTCGGCGTGATCATGGTGCTGTGTTTCGGCCTGGTGGTCGTCCAGTTGGTGAACATCCAACTGGTCAAGGCGAAGCAATTGTCGACCTCACCGATGAATCCCCGCAACGCGGCGCTGGCAGACCAGAACGCCAGAGGAGACATCTACGCAGCGGACGGCACGGTCCTGGCCCAGTCGGTGCCGACACCGCCGGGCACGACCGGCTACAAATACGACTACGTCCGCAAGTACCCCGATGGACCGCTCTACGCCGGCATCACCGGGTATGACTCAGCGCTCTACTACGGCACCAGCGGGATCGAAGGGGAATACGACTCGTACCTGAGCGCGCACCAGCAGGCGCCCCAGACACTCAGCCAGCTGTTGTTCCGCGAGAACCCGCCCGAGATCACCGACAACGTGACGCTGACGGTGGAGCCCAAGCTGCAGGAGGCGGCGTGGCAGGCGCTGACCACCCTGCCGCCCGGGGCGAACAACGACGGCGCCGTGGTCGTGCTGGACCCCAAGACGGGCGCGGTCCTGGCCATGGTCTCCAACCCCACCTACGACCCCAACGCCCTGGTCAGCACCTCGCTGTCGGCCGAGCTGCTGGCCCACTTCAGCTACACGCAGAAGGACCACGAGGGCTTCTTCCCGCTGCGCCCCATCGCGACGGAAGAATTCTTCTTCCCCGGGTCGACCATGAAGGTCGTGACGAGCTCGGCGGCGTACAATCTGAAGCCATCGCTGGCCAACTTCGACTACAAGGTCCAGTTGTGCCAAACCTTCTCGGACTCGAACAAACCGCTGTGTAACGACGACGGGCCTTGTGGCGGCACCATGACGATCATGCTCCCCGCCTCGTGCGACCCAGGCTACGCCGAGCTCGGCGTACAGGAGGGCGTGAGCACCCTGCGCCAGCAGGCCGAGCTGTTCGGCTACAACTCGGTGCCGGGCATCGATCTGCCCGGCGTGATCGCATCGACGCTGCAGACGCTGCCGGCCACCGCGCAGGCGCTCCAGGG
The DNA here is from genome assembly GCA_035602795.1 of Acidimicrobiales bacterium. Classification (GTDB taxonomy): domain Bacteria; phylum Actinomycetota; class Acidimicrobiia; order Acidimicrobiales; family RAAP-2; genus Bog-473. Next base: position 10,049 of record DATNLP010000290.1, read on the forward strand.
GTACGCGTCCATCGGGCAGGACGTGGTCGAGACGACCGCGCTCCAGAACGCCATGGTGGCCGAGGGGATCGCCAACGGCGGCGTCGTCATGACGCCGCACCTCATGTCGTCGATCACCGACTCGCTGGGAAACCTTGTCACGAATTACACGCCCACGGACCTGCCGCGGTCGGTGTCGGCGGCGACGGCGCAGCAGGTGACGTCGCTCATGGAGGGCGTCGCCACGGGTGGGACCGCAGCCGGGGTCTTCCCGACCTATCTCTGCGCCGCCGTCAAGACCGGGACCGCGCAGACCGGTCTCGGCGTCAACCACGACTGGATGATCGGCTTCGCGCCGGCCAACGACCCCCAGATCGCCGTGGCCGTCGTCGTCCCCTACCAGTACATCGGCACCGACGGCGCCCAAGTGGCCGGGCCGATCGTGCGGGCGGTCATGGAAGCAGCCCTCCCGCAAGGGTCTGTGAAGCAGCCCTGCACCGTGCCGCCCGCCCCGGCCTCCGCGTTCACGGCCGGGACCTGACGCTGCGTCAGGCTTGGCATAGGCCTGCAAGAATGCATTTCGCCATCGGACATCGGGTTGCCCGCGCCCACCAGTACCGAACTCCCTCTCCGCGCGACGAAGGGGCGACCCCCGGGCGTGACGTTGCAACGTCAAAAGGAGTTCTGACCAAGCCTCTTCGGCCATGGAGAACGAGGTAATCGTCAGGAAACCTCCGTGGCGGCGAAGAGCGATTTGAACATCTGAATCATCTCGGGCAGCTGATAGTGGGCCTGGAGGCCGCTCGGGTTGGGCAGAAGCCAAAGAAGGGCACCACAAATGAGTTCGGGCTGGGGACCGATTACGGCCTTCGGTCTAAGAAACGCCGTCCGGTACGCCTGCAGCCCGAGTACCGCCACGTAGCGAGGCCGCAATATCCCCACCTTGGCCTCGAGCTGCGTTGCGCCTTCGCGCAATTCGGCGGCACTGAGTTCGCTGGCGCCAGCAGTCGGCCGGTCCACCAGGTTCGTGATGCCGAGGCCGAGCCCGGGCAGAGTGTGCTGTTCGGCTGGTAAGAGAACGGACTTGGTGAATCCACCCGCACAGAGCAACTTCCAGAATCGGTTCCCCGCCCGGGCGAAATGCAGGCCGAGCTCACCCGAGAGGGTCCCGGGATTGATCCCGCAGAAAAGCACGCCCAGATCCGGACCGACCAGATCGGCGATGGCCTGCTCCATGGAGCGAGAACATACGCTCTCGCCGAGGTCCTACTGGGTACAGATCTCCTCGAGCTTCTCCAAGCTGGCCGTCATGGCTGCGACCCACCCCCCGTCCCGGCGTACGGCTTGGCGGAGCTCCTCAGATGCGTAGCCATAGTCAAAGACCTCGGTCACGATGGTGGCGTCGTCGCCGTCCGGCGTGAAGATGAAGCCCCAGCGGTGACCGGCGGGAATGCCGACAGCGGACGGCTTACCGTCAGCCGGAGGGAGGTCCCCCGGGGCAGGTTCCCAGAAAATACGCCGATCTGGCTCGAACTCCACCACATAGTTGAGCATGAGGTAGTCGCCACCGAGCTGATCGAAGTTCATCTTCATGGTGAAAGCGTCGCCAACACCGGAGATGGGGCGGTCGAAGACGGCTCCCCTGAGCATGTCCGACCCGTCGAAATCCATGTGGCGTTGCGGATTCGCCACGACCTCGAAGATGCGGGCCGCCGGCGCCTCGATTCTGCGTGACACTTCGACCGGCTTGCTCTCTTCTGCCATGGTTCATTCCTCCCTCGCTCCGCGCGCCGGCGCTCTCGCTCTGCGCCCGCCCAGCCGAGTTCCTCTCAGCAGGTCATACAGTAGGGCGTGGTACGCGTCGCACACGCATCGGTCGAGCGCCCATCCCCACCGTCCCGGCGTTGTCGGAAGGACCCGCCAGGTTCGGGGTTTTCCAGCCCAATGAGGATCTACACTCCGCTGTTGGCAACTCCCGTCACGAGCCCGAGAAAGGGGAGCGCGTGAGCACGGCACGCAACGGTGAAGTGGATCTTCACTACGAGTCTTTCGGCGACCCGAACCAGCCGACCCTTCTTCTGGTCAACGGCCTCGGGTCACAATGCATCAACTATGCCGTGCCATGGTGTCAGCTCTTCTGCGACGAAGGCTTCCAGGTCGTCAGATTCGACAACCGAGACGTCGGGCTGTCCACGAAGCTCGATGGTATCGACTACTCGCTCGCCGATATGGCCGATGACGCCGTCGCGGTCCTCGATGCGGTGGGCGTGGACAAGGCACACGTCATGGGCTGCTCAATGGGAGGGATGATCGTCCAACGGCTCGCCATCGACCATGGCGACCGCTTGCTCTCCGTAACGTCGGTCATGTCTCGCACCGGTGAGCCCGGCAACGGCGACAGCTCCGAGGAGGCTCTCGCATTTTTGATGGCGCCACCAGCTTCGTCCCGGTCGGCATATATCGAGAATCAAGTTGCTGCCTTGCACGTGTACGGGTCGAAACCCGAATGGCAGGACGACAACGCCATACGTGAGCGGGCCGCCGCCGCCTACGACAGATGTTTCTGTCCGGCAGGGATCGGCCGACAGATGAGAGCGGTCGGGCACGATGGGTCACGGGCCGATCAACTGGCAAAGATCGATCTGCCCTTCCTCGTGATCCACGGAAGCCGCGACACCTTGATCGACCCCAGTGGAGGGCGTCGCACAGCTGCCATCATTCCCGGCGCCCGTTATCTCGAGATCGACGGAATGGGCCATGACTATCCCCCACCGGTATGGAATGAATGGGTCGCCGCCTGGTCGGAGTTTGTGCATTCCAGCGTCGCCACGTGAAACGCGAAATGCGCCATGTTCAGGCATTTGCGGGGAGTAGGTCTGCTCCGGTGACCCTGCCCCCCCTGTTGGGAGATGATGTCGCTATGGAAGGCCATATCCAGCACGTCTCGATCCACGGTCACGACATGGCGTACCGCATGGAAGGTAGCGGGCCCGCCCTTCTGCTTCTCCATGGCATCGCCGGTAGTTCGCGGACCTGGCGGGACGTGATCCCCCTGCTGACGAACCGCTTCACCGTGATCGCGCCAGACTTAATGGGTCACGGTCTGTCCGAAAAACCCGTCGGGGATTACTCGCTGGGTGCATTCGCCAGTGGGATCCGTGATCTTCTCGAAGTGCTTGACATCGACCGGGCATCCGTAGTCGGCCAGTCGTTTGGCGGCGGGGTGGCCATGCAACTCGCCTACCAGCACCCTGAGCTGTGTGATCGTCTCGTGCTCGTCGATAGTGGCGGTCTCGGGCGAGAAGTGAACTGGATCCTTCGTTTCATGACGCTGCCGGGGAGCGAGTACTTGATGCCTCTGATCTTCCCGGGATTCGTTCGCGACTGGGGAGACAGCCTGTTGCGGTCGATCAACGACCGCGGCATCCGTCTCGGTCGGATCACCGAGATGTGGAGCGCTTACGCATCGCTGGCCGAGGCGGAGAACCGCCAGGCGTTCGCCCGCACCATCAGATCGGTCATCGATCCCGGCGGTCAGACAGTGAGCGCGATGGATCGTCTCTACCTGGCTTCTTCCATGCCGACGTTGATCATTTGGGGGGACCGGGACGACATCATCCCTGTGAACCACGCGCATGCCGCCCACCAAGCCATTCCCGGGAGCCGACTGGTGATCGTTGAGGGCGTGGGCCACTTTCCTCAGATTGAGGCACCGGCACAGTTCGTCACCGCTCTGGTCGACTTCGTGGACTCAACGGAACCCGCTCGTGTCGGCGCCGAGGACCGCCAGCGGATGCTCAGAGAGCGGCGATCTGACCCATTCCAGCACTGACGGTCAAGCGAGTGTGCCTGCTCGGCCCGGGCTCGCTCCAGACCCACCTTTTCGGCGTACTGCGCCCC
>DATNLP010000314.1:0-2963 GCA_035602795.1 Acidimicrobiales bacterium
CCCGCCGGTCGAACCCGTTGCAGCAGTCGAAGTACCGCGCCGTGTCACGAACCGACCGGGTGAGGCATCCGAGCACCGTGGTCATGGGTTCGATCGTGGCGTGCGGGCCTTTTGGTATCCGCCCATAGGTCGCCTTCAGCCCGAACAACCCGCTGAAGGCAGCCGGCCCCCGGATGGAGCCACCACCGTCGCTCCCCGTGGCGATGGGCAGCAAGCCACCCGCCACGGCGGCGGCCGTGCCACCGGACGAGCCGCCCGGCGTGCGCTCGAGGTTCCACGGGTTGCGCGTCGTCCCGTGGAGCACGGTCGACGTGCAGTTGATGCCGCCGAACTCGGGCGCGGTGGTCTGGGCCGCCAGGACGGCGCCGGCGATGCGCAGCCGCGCCAACGACGTGTCGTCCTCGTCGGCGATGCGGTCCATGAAGACCACGGACGCCTCCGTGTAGGGCCACCCCTCGACCTTCTCGAGCTCCTTGATGCCGAAGGGGACACCGCCGAACGGCAACATGACGTCGGCGTAGGTCGCCGCCTCGCGGGCGCGGTCGAAGTCGGTGAAGCTGACCGCGTTCAGCGGTGAGCGCTGTATGGCCGCGATGCACGCGTCCAACGCCTCGAGGGGCGAGAGCTCCTTGGCGCGGAAGGCATCGACCAGGCTGCAGGCGTCGTTCATCCAGGGACTGCTCATGGCGCGGACAGTACTTCTTCGCTGCCGGCGCCGTCCGCTGACTATCGTGCCCTCGGTGAAGACGGCCGAGCTGACGACGCCGGCCCTCGTGGTGGACGCAGAGAGGCTCGAGACGAACCTGCGCACCATGGCGGAGGCCCTGCCCGGCGACCGTTTGCGACCCCACGTCAAGGCACACAAGTGCACGGCGCTGGCGGCCCGGCAGGCCGCCCAGGGCCACACCGGCTTCACCTGCGCCACCATCCGGGAGATGGAGGGCATGGCCCGGGCCGGCCTCGGGCAAGACCTGTTGCTGGCCAACGAGGTGGCCGACGCCAGTCGGCTCGGTCAGCTCGTCCAAGCCGGGGCACGGGTGACGCTGGCCGTGGACTCGGAAGCGACGATCGAGGCGGCGGCGAGGGCGGGCGTGCCCGAGGTCTTGATCGACGTGAACGTGGGGCTTCCTCGCTGCGGGTGCCGACCGGACGACGCCGGCACTCTGGCCGAGGCGGCGCGCCGGGCGGGGCTCACCGTGCGCGGGGTCATGGGCTACGAGGGACACATCGTGGGGCTGGAGGACCGGATCACGCGCACCGGGATGATCGAGGAGTCCATGGCGCAGCTCGTGCACGCCCACGAGCTTGCCGGCGGCGAGGTGATCTCAGCGGGCGGCACCGGCACCTACGACCTCAACACCTGGGCCACCGAGATCCAGGCCGGGTCGTACGCACTGATGGACACCGCCTACGGGAAGCTCGGCCTGCCCTTCGTCCAGGCCTTCAGCGTGCTGTCGACCGTGATCTCCGTCTCCGACGGGTGGACGGTGGCCGACTGCGGGCTCAAGGCGCTCGGGATGGACCACGGCAATCCGTCCGTCGACGGTGCCGAGGTGTGGTTCTGCTCCGACGAGCACCTGACGTTCGCACCGGCGAACGCGTTGCGGGTGGGCGACCGCATCCACGTCGTTCCGGCGCATGTCGACCCCACCGTCGCCTATCACGAGTACCTGCACGTCGTCGACGGGGACGAGGTGCTCGAACGCTGGCCGGTCGACCTGCGAGGGTGGTGAACGAAGCGGCCACGACGTAGCGGGCCCGCTGCCCGTAGGGTGGCGGCCGAGACAGGAGGCTGACATGGCAGATGGAGTGCCCTTCACGATCGGCTCGGAGGCCACCTGCACGGACGGTCCGTGCGGACAGGTAAAGGGGGTGGTCGTCGATCCGGCCAAGCGCGAGCTCACGCATCTGGTGATCGAGCCCGCCCACCGGCAGGGGCTGGGCCGGTTGGTCCCGCTCGATCTGGTGGAGGACAGCTCACCGGACGTGCGGCTGCGCTGCACGACGTCGGAGTTCGAGGACCTGCCCTTGGCGGAAGAGACCGACTTCCTGCCCGGCGGCAGCGGCTACGCCGACTACGCCGCGCACGAGGCGTACTACTGGCCGTACTTCGGGCTCGGGGCGGTGGGCGGGGACCCCGTGACGGCGGTCAACGCGTCGGCGATCGTCACGCACGACAGCCTGCCGGTGGGTGAGGTCGGCGTCCGACGCGGCGAACCGGTTCATGCCGCCGACGGCGAGATCGGTCGGGTCGAGGGTCTCGTCATGGAGCCGGTGAACCATCACGTCACCCACGTCCTCCTGCAGGAGGGACACCTGTGGGGGCGCAAGGAGGTGGCCATCCCAATCGGTGCCGTCACGAAGATGGACGACGGGATCAGCATCAAGCTGACCAAGCGCGAGGTGGAGGACCTACCGCCCGTCGACGCGCAGCATCTCGCCGGCTAGGCCCGGCTCAGAACTCGAGCACGAGCCGGCCTCGCACGCCGCCGGCCTCGAGCAGCCGGTGCGCCTCCGCCGCCTCGGCCGCCGGCAGGGTGCGGGCCACCCGGAGCGTGACCGTGCCGTCTTCGGCCTGCTCCCGCAGCCGGTCGAGCTTGTCCTGTTCCCTGGCGTAGGAGCGGACGAACACCGGGAAGAACGTGATGCCGCGTGTCGACGCCGCGGGACCCTCGTAACCGCGGACGGTGACGATCCGTCCGCCATCCGCTACGGCAGGGACAGCCAGCTCGTTCAGGAGTGCCCCGTCAACCAGGCCATCGGCGCCCTCCGGCACCAGGCCCCGAACCGAGTCGGCAAAACCGTGGCCGCGGGGCACCACAAGGTCCGCCCCCAACGCGTGGACCAGCGCCTCGTCGGCCGGTGCGGCGTCGGCGATGACGCGCAGGCCCTCGGCCTTGGCCAGCTGCACGACATACCCACCCATGGCGCCGGCGGCGCCGGTCACGGCCAGTGTGCGCCCC
>DATNLP010000316.1:0-10077 GCA_035602795.1 Acidimicrobiales bacterium
CCTGCTCGTGCCATCGGTGGCGTACGGCCACTTCGCCGCCAACGCCGAGGGCAACGACCTCGTGATCTGGAAGGACGAGAGCCGGACCTCGGAGTGGATGCGTTTCGCGTTTCCCCGACAGCGCAAGGAGCCGTGGCTGTGCATCGCCGACTTCTTCCGTCCGACGGGCTCGGGCGACGACGACTACGCCAGCTTCATGCTCTGCACCATCGGTGCCCGCGCCTCGGAGGAGGCGGCACGGCTCTTCGCCGAGAACCAGTACAAGGAGTACCTCTTCCTGCACGGCCTCAGCGTCGAGATGGCCGAGGCGACGGCCGAGTACTGGCACCGCCGTATTCGAGAGGAGCTGGGTTTCGCTCAGGAGGACGGCCCGACGCTGACCGGCCTGTTCCGCCAGCAGTACCGGGGCGGCCGCTACTCGTGGGGCTACCCGGCCTGCCCCGACCTGAACGACAACGCCAAGGTGGTGGAGCTCCTGGGAGGGGACCGCATCGGCGTGACCGTGAGCGAGGGGTTCCAGCTGTTCCCCGAGCAGACGACCGACGCCATCGTCTGTCACCACCCGGAGGCCAAGTACTTCGTCGCATGAGGACGAGGCCAGGCGGGGGCGCCGCCGGCCTGGCCCTGGCGGCCGTCCTCGGCCCCGGCCTCGGGGTCGGGGTCGCCGTCGGTGTGGGCGTCGGTGTCTGCCTCGGCCTGGTTGTCGCGCTGGCGCCGCTCGGCGGCGGCCTCGTGGGCGTAGGGCCGTGGCCGGCTTCCTCCGGGGCAGTGACGAGCACAAGCACAAGCACGGCCGCTCCCCCGTCGCCCCTGGCCACCGTCGTGCTGAGCGAACTGGGGCCGGGCTACGCGGTGACCTCGGAGGGCCCCCTCGACGCCGGGTCGTTCGCCTCGAGCGCGCCTGACGCGTCAGCGGCCTCGGGTGCGCTCGCCTCGCTCGGCACGTCGATCTCCACCTACCAGCGCGAGTGGGCCGACAACGGGGGAAGCAACGAGGTCCAGGACCTACTGGTCAAGTTCCCGTCCACCGCGCCGGCGCAGATCTTCCTGGCGGCCATGCAGCGTTCGCTCGACTCCGGCGACATCCTCAGCTCGGGCCCCGTGGCCGGCGTCCCGGGCGCCCGCACGGTGAAGTACTTCGCCGCCACCAGCGCGGAGGGCGTGGGGCAGGCCGTCACCATGCGGGTCGGGGTCTACGTCGACCTGCTGTCATTCTTCTCGGCTTCGGGTGCCGCGCAGCCGATCACGCCGGCCGACGCCGCGGTCCTTGCCAAGGCCCAGCACGCCGCCATGGAGACAGCGACGGGCGGGACGGCGACGGCTCCGGGAGGCGATGCACTCGGCTGGATCGCGCTGGCCCTGGCGGTGCTCGTCATCGTGGTCGTCTCGGTGGTCGTGCACCGGCGGCGCCACCCGCGAAGTGTCACCCCCGCCGGTTGAGTCCGCCTTCGGTCGCTAGCCGGACGGCCCCGTCATGGTGGTGGTGGTGGTCGGCCTCGTGGTGGTCGAGGTGGTGGAGTGAGGCGGGGTTGTGGCGGTGGTGCTGGTCGTCGGGAACGTGGTGGTGGATGTGGTTGAGACGGGCCCGTTCGAGATGGTCGTCGGGGTGGTCGGCGGCGGGACGGTAGAAGCGCTCGAGGTCGTCGTGGTCGTGCCGGGGGCCGAGGTCGTGGTGGTCGTGGCGACCAGGGGCGCACCGGTGTCGGGGCTCACGCACCCGGCCGGAGGCGTGGCCGAGCCCTGCTGGCCGGGCATGAGGACCGTGCCGGCGCAGCCGAAGTCGGACAGGGTCGTCTCACCCATCGAGGTAGAGCTGTCGGAGTACTTGGCGGTGGAGGCCGTCTGGCGGATGTAGCCGCTGCCGTCGATGGAGACCACGGTGCTGACCCCGAGATACCCGTTCTGGGCCAGGACGGCCAGAGCCTGGCTGATGGTGGTCGACTGCTCCGTCGTCAGATTGGGGAGATCCGCCTCCTCGGAGGGATCGATGAACACCCGGTACTGGTCGACGGCGACGCCGTCCACCGTGCCCGTCCCGATGAAGTCGGCACCGGTGATCTCCTGCTGATCGAGATTGAGGTAGCCGGTGGGGCTGGCCAGTCCGAGCATGGCCGAAGCGCCCTCCCGCTGGCCGAGCGTGCCTTCGACCAGGCTGGCGAATCCGGACAGGGACGAACCCGGACCACTGCTCGAACCAGGCGACAGCCCGTAGTCCGCGCCTCCCATCTCCCAAATGTCGTTGGCGTCCGTGCGCAGCGTCACCGTTCCGAGTCCCGGCACCTGCGATGTGGCCACCATGCCGTACGGGTCGGTGTCGATGGTGCCTTGACCCGTGATGGGCTCCCCGCCCAGCGCGTTGGGGCCTTCCACCACGCCGCAGACTTCATGAGTTGCGTCGCCCGGACCGGTCGTGGCCTCCCCGCTCACCGGCTCCACCTCGTTGACGCACTGCGAGGTCGTCGTGGTCGCTGGACTCGTCGGCGAGCTCGCGCCCGAGAACTGATAGGTGATGTTGAAGCTGCCTGAGTCGGTGGTGGCACTCAGCGCGGACAGCACCGATGCCATCGCTGTGCGATCGCCGTGACCAGGCTGGCCTCGGCTGGCCTGCCGGCCCCCACTTGATGACAGCGTCAAGGCAACGGGAACGGCGACCGCCGCCGCGCACACGAGACAGGTCGCGACGACAGCCAATGTGTGCCGGCGTCGGCTGGGCGGGCCAGCCTCCGGCTCGTCCTCCACGTAAAGGGGGATGGGCTCGACCGCCCGGTCGGCATCGGAATCTCCCGAGCGGAACAACACGACCGATCCCTACGGGCCCCTCGTGGTGGTCGTTGTCGTCGTGCTGGTCGGCGCCACCGTGGTCGTGGTCGTGGTCGTGGCCGGCAGCGTTGTGCTCGTGCTGGCCGGCACCGTCGTGGTGGTGCTCGCGGTCGGTGTCGTGACCACTGTGTCGTTGCTCAGGCCCGGGACGCTCGAAGTCGAGATCGTGGTCGACGTGGTGGTCGTCGTAGGCGTGGTGCCCGTGTCCGGGCTCACGCAGCCCGCCGCGGGCCCGGTCGAGCCCGTCTGGCCCGGCATGAGCACGGTGCCGGCGCAGCCGAAGTCGGCGAAGGTCGCCGTGAGCACAGACGTGCCCCCGTCAGCGAAGCGAGTGGTCGAGACGGCCTGGCGGATGAACCCGCTGGCGTCAATGCCCACCACCACCGTCGTGCCCGTGTAGCCCTGCTGGTCGAGCACGGCCACGGCGTTGTCGATCGTCGTCGCCTCTTCCGGCGTGGTGCCGGGACTGGTGGCGAGCTGGCTGGGATCCAACGTGACGTCGTAGTCGGTCACGGCGACGCCGTCCACCGTGCCGGTGCCATCCGGGGTGGCTCCGCTGATCGACGGCAGTGTGAGATCGAGGTAGCCGGTGGGGCTGGCCATGCCCAACATCGCCACCGCGCCATCACGCTGGCCCAATGTGCTCTCGACCAGGCCGGCGAAGCTGGACAGCGGCGATCCGTTCGAGTTGGCGTCGTTGGCCGCGGGCGTCAGGCCGTTGTCGGCGTAGCCCACCTCCCAGTAATCGGTGCCGTCCACACGGACTCCGACGTCGAGCCCGTTTCCCGTGACCTGGGGGTTCGCGCTCCCCACGGCGGCGGACGCCGCCATGCCCGTCGGGTTGGTGTTGATGGTGCCCGTGCCCGAGACCGATGTCTCGCTCGAGTCGCTGCTGACCGATGTCGGTGCGGTCGAGGTGAGCGAGTAGGTGAACTGGAAGCTACCCGAGTCCGTCGTCGTGCTCAGGGCCGACAACACGTCATGCGCGGCCGGGCCCTGGGCCAGCTGAGGGTGCGCAGCATGATGGTGCCCACGCACCGCCACGGCGGCCGGTCCGCTCGAGGTCAGCGCCAGCGCGATCGGGGTGGCCACGGCAGCTAGGCACACGGCCAAGGCGACGACGAACCCGACACGCTTGCCGCTCGGACGCCGCACCGTGCGCTCGACGGGGTCGTCGAGCCACAGCTCGTCGCGGCCGTCACCGGTCGACCCGGGACTCGCCCCGTGTCGGTGCCGCATGGCAACCCCCTTGCTCCATTGCCTCGCTCGGCCCAGTGTCGGGCGGGAGCCGAAGTCCTGCCCGCATGGTACCGCCGCGTCAGAGGGCCGGCGCGACGGCGCGCCCCGGTCCTCCCCAGGTGGAGGACTTAGGCTGCGGCGATGGCCGACCTTCGAGCGGATCCCCACACCGCGCCGGTCCCGGCCGACGGCGACGTCGACAGCGGCGGCGGTGGTGGGGGGGGTGGCGTGCCACCCGCGGCGGCGTTCGGCGCCATCGTCGATTCGGTGCGCTCGGTGTTGTTCACCGAGTTGTCCACCGCGCGCCTGGCGGTCGGGTGCCTGCTCGCCGGCGGCCACCTTCTCGTCGAGGACCTCCCCGGTGTCGGAAAGACAACGCTGGCCAAAGCGCTGGCGCGCTCCTTCGGTCTCGACTTCCACCGGGTCCAGTGCACGGCCGACCTGTTACCGACCGACATCGTCGGCGCCATGGTCTTTGACCATGACGGCAACGAACCCGTCTTCCGCCCCGGACCCGTGTTCACCAACATCCTGATGGCCGACGAACTCAACCGCGCCTCGACGCGGGCGCAGTCGGCGTTGCTCGAGGCGATGGAGGAGCGCCAGGTCAGCATGGACGGCACCAGCCACCCCCTGCCCGACCCCTTCATGGTTGTCGCCACGCAGAACCCCTACGACGCGGCGGGGACGTCACCGCTCCCCCACGGCCAGCGCGACCGGTTCCTGCTCCGCTTGTCCTTGGGCTACCCCGACCCCGACGACGAGGACGCGCTGCTCGCCCGGGCCAATCGACCGGCCGCGGTGGACGCCGTCCGACCCGCCGTGTCGAGAGTCGAACTGAGCCGGTTGATGGACGCGGTGACCGCCGTGCACGTGTCACCGTCGTGCCGCCGCTATGTGGGCGCGCTCGCGCAAGCGAGCCGCCGCCATCCTTCGGTCGCCGTGGGCGCGTCGCCGCGGGCAGCCATGGCCCTGATCCGCACTGCCTCGGCGCTCGCGGTGGCGGACGGACGCGCCTTCGTGACAGCGGGTGACATCGAGACCGCGTGCGAGTCGGCGCTCGCCCACCGCCTGCAGTTGAGCCCCGAGGCGGAGGTGTCCGGAGTCGACCCGGCGGGCATCGTGCGCGAGCTGCTCGACCTGGTCCCGGTGCCCCTGGGCGACGAGGCACCACCCGACCGGGACTGACTGGTGATCCGCGGGCTACGGCCCACGGCCCGAGGCGTCGGGGTGGCGGCGGCGGGGGTGGCGCTGCTCCTTCTCGGCGTGCTGACCAGAACAAACGGTCCCTACGCGCTGGCCGCCCTGGCTTGGGTTCCGCTCCTGGTGGCGCCCGCAGTGAGCTTGCGCCGGGCGCGATCCTGCCGACCCCTGTCGCTGCACGTGAGGGCCATGCCCCCGCTCGTTCCCGTGGGCGCGTCGATCTCCATCGAGGTGGCGGCGTCCAACCGCGGCACCCGCGGTAGCGCTCCTGTGGGCATCGAGTGGCGCCGACCCAGGGGGCCGCGTCTGCTGGCACCGACCGCGGCGTCGTTGCGCCCGTTTCCCGGCTTGGCGCCGGGAGAAAGCACAGCGACCGTCGTGACGCGTCGCATGCAGCGACGCGGCCGGTTCGACGTTGGCTCGGGCCGGGTACAAGTGGGTGACCACTTCGACCTCTGCGCTACCACGATCGCCACCCTCCCGGCCGTCACGGTGTTCGTCCATCCGGTGCCCATCGCCGCTTCGCTCAACGCCGCGGCGTCGTCCCGCGGTGCCGACGAGTTGCCGGAGCCTCACATCGCCCGCGCCCGACAGGACGACGGTGAGCTCGTCGGGCTCCGACCCTACGTGCCCGGCGACCGCCTGCACCTGGTGCACTGGCCGACGATGCGACGGAGCGACGGACCCTATGTAAAGGAGTTCGGTGCCGAGGCTCGGGGGGTGGTGCGTATCGTCATCGACGACCGCGCCGGCACACACCGGCGCCAGCCGTTCGAGTCCCTGCTCGGGATGACCGTGGGCCTGCTGACCGAGGCGTCGGCCCAACGGCTCTCGGTTGAGCTCGCCACCATGTCGGGGCAAGTACGCACCGTGACGCCCGACGCGCAAGCTGCCGCGCGGGCGCTCTCGATGCTCTCCACCATGCGCCCGAGCCGGCAAATCATCGGTCGGTTAGACGGTGCGCCCTGTACCGTGGTGACGACGGCGACGGGAGCACTCACCCTCCCCGTTTCGCTGCGCGCCGTCGCCGCCGTGGTGGTGGCCCCGTGACGCCACACGAACGCGTCCCCGTGGCGCGCGACACCGTCCAGCTCCTCGCCTCCGTGCTGGGTGCGCTCGCCGTCGCCCGCCTGTTCACCGACCCGGGCGCCCCGAGACTGGCTGGGCCCCTGGTCGGGTGCGCCTTCATCGGGTGGCTGGTTCCGGCCGCGGCCCAGCGGCTTCGACTGCCCGCCGCCGTGGCCGTCGTGGTGGGCACGCTCGCCTTGGTGGTCGCGGGTTTGTGGTGGTCGGTGCCAGGCACCGCCGGGCTGCCGGCCAGCCACCACCTGCACGCCGCCTCAGATGCCCTGCGCAGTGCCCGGCCAGAATTGCAGGCGTTCGCCGTGCCACTCCACGCGGCGTCGGGCGCCATTTTCCTGGCGTCGCTCCTGGTCGGCTTCGTCGCGCTGTTCCAACGGCTCCTGCTCGGTTCTGCGACAACGACGCGGAGCGCGTCCCTGGCCTCATTGGCCGGCACGCTGGTCCTGGTGGCCTGGTCGGTCACCGCCCGCCGTGGCGGAGGAGGCGATGCCCTCCTGATCATCGCCTTCGGCGTTGTCGTCGTTCTGTCGGTGGCCACTTCGGCCGAAACGGATCGGGAGACGCCGCGCCGGACGCGGGCGCCCTTCGCTCTGGCCCTGGTGGCACTTGTCGCGGCCGCCGTCGTACTGGTCCTCCCCATCGCTCCCGCCGCCCCCGCTCTCGGGACGCCAGCTGTGGCGCCCACCGGGCTCTCCCTGGTCTCGAGGCTGGTCGACCTGGAGGCCAACGACCCCGACGTCGTGCTCTTCACGGCGCACGCGCCCGCCCCCACCTACTGGCCCGTGGCCGTGCTGAGCGAGCTACGCAACGGCGTGTTCGTGCCCGGGTCGGACGTGACGAGCACGGTGTCCGGTCGCTCCGGCCCGATCGGCGGCGTCTCGGTGATACCGACGGCGTCCTCGCCCGCCTTCTCTTCGTCGGTCACGGTGGTGCATCTGTCGAGCCGGCTGCTCCCGGTCCCCCCGGGCATCCTCGCCGTGCAGGCCGACCCACCGGCCACCATCACGGCCAACGGTGTCGTGGCGCTGGCTCCCACCACGCCCGGGACGACGTACACCGCCCTCGCTGCCGGACCTCCCTCCCCGGCCGCCGTGGCGGCGGACGGGGGTAACGACCTCGGGCTTCTGCCGACCCAGCAGGCCCAGTCGCTGGCCCTGCCCGCCGAACCCGCTCTGGTGGACGCCATCGCGCTCCAGGCCTCGGCGGCCGGCAGCACTCCGCTGACCAAGGCCGAGTCCCTGGTCGACTACTTCCGATCCGGACGGTTCGCCTACACGCTTACGCCGCCGCACCTACCGGCCGGCACCAACCCTCTGGTGGCCTTCCTGACGCAGACCCGCCGCGGGGACTGTGAACAGTTCGCCGGCGCCTTCACTGTGCTCGCCCGCTCCCTCGGCCTGCCGACCCGATTGGTCGTGGGCTTCACCGCCGGCCAGCGCTCCCGCAATCTGACCATCGTGCGCGGGCGCGACGCCCACGCCTGGCCCGAGGTCTACCTCGGCCTCAAACTCGGCTGGGTCTCCTTCGAGCCGACGCCGGGACACATCTCGGGCGAGCTGAGCCCGCAGGGGGTCATCGGTCAGGTGGCGATCGCGGCGCCGCGCTCGACCGTGCCCAGCGCGGCACCGACGACCGCTCCAGCGACGACGGTCCCAGCTACGACGCCTGCTGCGGCGCCCTCCACGACACCGTCGACGACGACGTCGTCGGCTTCCACTGCGACGAGCGCCACGCCGAGCGCCAGCGCGACGGCCAGCTCAGGTCCTCCCATCGTGCTGGTCGTCGTATTGGTCGCCCTCGGCGTCCTCTGCGGCGCGGTCGCGGTGGTCTGGGTGCGGCGACTGCGCCGAAGGCGCCGGCCCCCAGCTCGGCGGATCACCGCCGCATGGCGCTCCGTGGACGTTGCACTGCGGCGTGCCGGAGCGCCCCGACCACCGGGACGCTCACCGGTCCGGTATGCCGACGATCTCGTCGAGGCGGCCCGATCCGCCCGTGGCGCGCTGCCCCGAGAGTCGTCTGCCGCGCCCGACCAGCTCGATGCTGTCCTGGCCGACGTGGGCCGGCTGGCCCGGCTCGTGGAACACGCTGGGTACGCGCCGGTACCGACGACGCTCGACGAGGCCGAGGACGCCGAGCGGACGGCAGTCAGGATCCGCCGGGGATTGCGCGGCCGGTCCGTTTCCGCATTGCGCAACCACGGCCCTTCCGTCACGGAGAGCAACAGGACTACGAGCGTGGTGGGCCGCTAACTCTCATTGACCTCGTCGAGGTGATGCGGGTGATCCGACAAGGTCGCACCTCGACGGACAAAGAGGCCGGACCCCGCCGCCTCGCCCGCCCAGAACGTCAGGTTCATCCCAATCAAGCCGCTGTACTTGGTTAATTCATCTGCGGCTCCCAACTTTTGTCGCGCAGCGCGAGACGGGAGCGACCGTTCACCCGTCGATGGCAGCCAAACTCACAGCGCCCAGCGAGATCCCCTTGGGGTCGGCGGCCGTGGCCAAGATGTCGGCCGAGGAGCTCGTGGAGGCACTCGAGCACTTCTATCGGCAGAAGGCTGTGGCTGAAGCCGGGATCGTCGAGGTGCTGGGCGAGGTACAGCGGCGAGAGTCCTTCCGCCGGGACGGCGCGACGTCGTCCGAGAAGTGGCAGGTGGAACGCTTCGGCCAATCCGTGCCCTCGGCGCGGGCCTACGACCAAGTGGCCAAGCGGGCGTGGGATCTGCCCCACCTGACCCGGGCCCTCGGACAAGGTGAGATCAGCTTCGACAAGATGAGAGCGCTGGCCGCGGTGGCCACCCCCGAAACCGACCGCGAGCTCGCAGATCGGGCCCGGAACTGCACGGTGCACGAGCTGACGCAGCTGGCCCGATCGTTGCAGCGACCTTCCCGTGCCCGGGCTCAGGCTGATCGGGAGGCCCGCTCACTGCGCTTCAACGACACCTTCCGCACGATGACGGTCCAGCTGCCGCCGACGTCCTATGCCGAGACCAAGGCGTGTATCGAGAATCTGGCCAAGAAGATCCCGGGCGACGGCGAGACCAGCTGGGACCAACGCCGGTGTGACGCGTTCTTGGCGATCATCCGAGCCTCGGGTGGTGGTGGTGGTGGTGGTGGGCGCAGTCCCTACTTCGTGGTGCTGCACACGCCCTTGGCCGGGCTCATCGACGAGTCAGGGTCGGCGTCGGAGCTGGCGGGCGACCTCGAGCGCGGTGGGCTGATCGACATCCAGACAGTACGGCGGCTCGCCTGCGACGCCACCATCGTGGTGGCTGTCGACGACGACGTGGGTCACTCCATGTACGAGGGGAGGACCCGACGCACTCCCACGCCGACGCAACGGCGCGAGGCCTGGCGGAGAGATCGATGTTGCCGGTTCCCCGGCTGTGCCAATTCCGTGTTCGCCGACGTGCACCACCTCAAGTGGTGGAAACGCGACGCGGGTCCGACGGACCTTCCGAATCTATGTGTGCTCTGCGATCACCACCATGATCTGATCCACCTACACGGTTGGGTGTTGACGGGGAACGCCAACGAGGAGCTGACCTTCGTCGGACCGACGGGTCGCGAGATGACGTCGCGGCCGTCGCCAATGTGGACCGCCGCGTCGGTCTGAGGGAGACATCGTCGGCCGGCGCCGTCCGGCGAGACGAGAAATGAGTCTGGCTACGCGTCAGCTCGCGCGGCGTCCGCCCTGACGACGGTCGCCGCCGCCTCACGGGCGTGGTAGCTC
>DATNLP010000254.1:0-2142 GCA_035602795.1 Acidimicrobiales bacterium
ACACGGGCCGCAGGTAGGGGCGGTCGATGAGATGGGCGGGAGCGGCCACACTGTGCAGTACCTCGTCGAGGCGCCCGCCCTCGTTCATCACCGCCAGGGTCTGGTCGACCAGGGAGTCGAGGAGGTCCGCGGTGTCGGTCAGGGCCTGGCGGACCCGGTCGGCCCCGACGACGGGGAAGCCGTGGCCGGGGAGGAGGAACTCGGCGTCGAGGGCCAGCATGCGGCGCAGGGCGTCGGCCCACTCGCGCGGGTAGCGCTGGACTTTCTGGGGGTTGCCGGCGTTGGGCGAGGCCCAAATGAAGAGGTCGCCGCAGCACAGCACCCGCTTCTCCGCCTGCCAGGTGATGGTGTGGTCGTCGGTCTCGCCCTTCTCGTGGCGCAGCGCGAAGTCGACACCGCCGACCGAGACGTCCAGTGTGTCGTGGTAGGTGCGGTCGGGGTAGCGGTATTCGGTGGGCCAGTTCATGTCCTTGAACCCGAACTGGCGGCGGTTGATGATCGTGTTGTACCCCGCCGTGAAGATGTAGCGGTCGAAGCGGGAGGGCAGGGCGTGATGGGCGATCACCTCGGGGGCGGCCCAGCCCCGCTCGGCCGCCTCGGCCTCCCAGACCGGCACCCCGAAGACGTGGTCGATGTGCCCGTGCGAGTAGACGGCCGTGTGGAGCCGTTCGGGGCTCCAGCTCCGGATGTCGCCGTGCACGACCTGGGCCAGCGGCGCGCTGCCGGTGTCGACCAGCACGAGGCCGTCGCCGGTGGTGAACGCGGAGACGTTGGCGAAGGAGGGGCAGAAGCCGACGCCGTCGGTGATCTCGACGAAGCCGCCGACGTGGTCCACGGGGTGGAACGTGGAGGTGGACAGCTCGCCGTTCCAGAGGCGGTCAGCGATGGAAAGGACGTCGGACCCGGACCCGGACGCCATGGCCGCTCCCTTCCTGTCCCGACGGGCGCCGCCCGGGCGTGGCCCGGTACGGCCGGATCAGCTCTCGGAGGTCTTCTCCTTGGCCGGGGCCGGCGCGTCCGACGCTTCCGAGGTCGTGTCGCTCGCGGCGGAGGCGTTCTTGCCCTCCGTCATGCCCTTCTCGAACTCGTTCTTGGCCGAGCCCAGGTTGCGCGCCAGCTTCGGGATGGCGGCGCCGCCGAAGAGGACCACGACGAGCACGATGGCGACGATCAGCAGGTCTGGACCAAAAATGTCAGCCAGCATGAGGTTCTCCTTCACCCGGGTCCACGTGGGTGAACCTGTTCGTAGGTTAGACCCGTTCTCGGGCCGGGGAACCGCCAGGGCCCCGCACCCTGTTCGGAGTCACCCGGCCAGCAGGATGCCCATGACCAGCGCGGCGACGCTGGCCGTGCCCGCCACCGAGCCCCAGAGCGCCAGCTGGGCCCTGGAGGTGGCCCGTTGGTGCAGGAAGGCGCCCAGCCCGGCCAGGACGACGACCACGATTTTGACGATGAGCACCGTTTTCCAGGCCGTGCTCTGCTGTGACCAGGTGAAGGTCGAGATGTTCCAGAAGCCGGTCACCACGAGCACCGCGTAGGCGGGCCAGGCCAGGCGGGCGAAGGCCCGGGCCAGCACCTTGGGGGCGTCGCCCCCCAGGCCGCGGGCCGGGCCGACCAGCCCCATCATGACGAGCTGGCCGCCGACCCACACCGAGGCCGCCAGGACGTGAAGGGTGAGACGGACGGTGTCGACGCCCGAGGCCAGCACCGCCGATGGCTACTTGCCTTGCCAGTTGGGGGCGCGCTTCTCGGCGAAGGCGACCGGCCCCTCCATGGCGTCGGCGGACGAGAACACGACGCCGACGGCCTGGCTGTTGATCTTCCACCCTTCGGCCTCGGGCAGTTCGGCCGCCTGCCGCATGACGCTCTTCGAGTAGCGCACCGCCAGGGGTGCGTTGGCCGCGATGCGCTCGGCCAGTGCGATGGCCTCGGGCAGCACCTGGTCGGGGGGCACCACCTTGTTGACCAGCCCGAGCGCGGCCGCCCGCTCGGCGTCGATGGGGTCACCGGTCATGGCCAGTTCGAGCGCGATGGCGATCGGGAGGCGCTTGGGCAGGCGGATGAGCCCGCCCGCCCCCGCGATCAGCCCCCGCTTGGCTTCGGGGATGCCGAAGGTGGCGTGGTCGGCGGCGACCACCAGGT
>DATNLP010000348.1:0-5460 GCA_035602795.1 Acidimicrobiales bacterium
CGGCGCGACGTCGACGCCCGGTAGGCCCGGGAAGAGCGGGTCGTGGTGGCAGAAGGCGACGCGGCGCGGGCGCAGCAGCTGCACCTGCTCGAGCATGTACTGCACCGACGAACCCTGGAAGGGCTCGCCGTCGACGTTGGGCCGGCCCCCGAGCGAGAGCAGCGCGACGTCGGGCTGGAGCCCGGCGAAGATCCCCTTCCAGTAGCCGGCGCTGGCGCTGACGAGCACCGATCCCTCCGGCGTGGTCAGCAGGTAGGCCAGCTGGCCCCCGTCGTGGCTGGAGCACTTCTCGTTCATGGCGCGCAGCGCCTCGCCCGCGGTGGACTCGAGGCCGGCCATTAGGTCGAAGAGCCGTCCGCGGGCGGCCAACCGTTCCTGCGCGCTGATGTCGAGGTCGCCCAGGCAGGGGACGGCGGTATCCGACTCGGAGTGGGCGAACAGGCACGAGTGCAGCGCGGGGAGCACGCGCACCTTCGTATCCGGGCCGCAGTCAACGGTCTCGCCGCCGGTGACGACGAGCAGCTGGCCCTCGGGAACGCCGCAGGCCCGCAGGCAGCGGGCCGACTCGGGCGAGGCCACGGCGATGGCCCCGGTGCCGAGCGCGATGGCGTCGGTGCCGTAGAGGTGGTCGAAGTGGGCGTGGCTGACGAAGACGAAGTCCGCTTCGCCGACTTCGGCCGTCGACAAGCCGACCGGCTCGAGGCCGGGCAGGCGGTCGAGGTAGGCGTCGAAGAAGAGGGTGCGGCCGCCGGTTCTCACGCGGAAGGTCGTCGTCCCGAACCACTCGATCGTCGCCGGCACCTCGGCCTCCCTCGGGTCTGCGGCCGTCGAAGGCCACAGGGCGATCGTACGGCCCGACCCCCGAGCGCGTTACGCCTGTAGCGCCGCGATGCGCCGGCTCAGGTTGACGGCGTGGTCGCCGATCCGCTCGTAGAAGCGGGAGATCAGCGTCACCTGGGCTGTGACCGCGGTGTCCATGTCGCCCTTGGCGATCTCGTTGGTCAAGCGCTCGTGCAGGATGTCGAGCTCCTCGTCCTCCTCTTGCAGCTCGAGGTCTGCGGCGTCGGCCCGAACGTAGGAGGCGGCGACGGACTGCCACATCTCCGCTGCCACCTCGGACATCCGTTGGACGATGCCCCGGGCGACCGGTGTCATGGAGCTCCCGACGTTGGTCAGCGCGCGCTGGGCGATGTGCTCGGCCAGGTCGGCGCTGCGCTCGAGCTCGGGCAAAATCAGCAATATGCCGACGAACCGGCGCAGGTCGGCGCGGTCGAGCTCGTGGGTCTCGATTTCGGCCCACACCTCGAGCTCGAGGTCCGAGGTCAGGTCGTCGATGTCCTGGTCGCCGTCGACCACGGCCTGGCCCAGCTGGGCGTCACCATTGAGGAGGGCCCAGGTGGCTCGGGCCAGCGCTTCGCGCACCAGCGCGAACAGATTCAGAACCATCTCTTCCAAAGGTCTCGCCACGGGACGAAGATACCCAGTTCAGAGAGGTAAGTTCACTTTCTCGTCGCTGAAAGTTCACCTTTTGTTCGCGTGGTGTAGGTCTGCGATCACATTGGACCGCATAGTCGCTTCCGGCCATGTCATCCGCCGGTTTTGCGCAAGACGTCCCAGGTCAGGGGCGGGATCATCCCCTGACCCTGACATCGCCCGCGGTGACGGCGAGGACAACGTCACGGGACTCCGCGCCAACCGCCGACGGGCCTTCGGGACCCTCGCGCCAGCCTGACGTCGCGGACCGCCAATCCGCTTGAACCTCGGCACCGATCAGTCGGTACATCTTCAGCCGGGACGGGCGACGTAGGAGGCCGTCAAGGCGTAGGGACCCCTGAACGCCAGCGGCTTGAAGCTCGGGCTGGGCAGCAGGTTGCGGTAGGCCAGCGAGCTCTGCAGCGGCTCGGGCCCGGCCAGGATGCAGTTGGCATAGCCGGCCACCGGACAGCTGGGCGAGACGATGGCGGTGAAGGTGTCGCTGCCCCCCGGGATGTGGACCTGCTCGTCACGCAGGCAGTCGCCCGTGTGGCGGCCTTCGAGCGTCGTGCAGAGCGACCAGTAGCGCACCTGCGGGTGCTCGGCCGCCGTGCGGGCCAGGTCGTTGGCCTTGGAGTTGGTGTCGGTCTGGTAGGTGGGTGCCTTGGCCGTCACCACCAGGTTGCCCCGCGTCGTCGTGTAGGCGATGTGCTGATACACGTTGTCCGGGTTGGCGTAGGGGCCGGTGCCGTAGGTGATGCCGCCGACCGGGGCGGGACTGGTCACGGGGACGGGCACGGGCGCCGGTGCCGGATAGCTCTGGGTCAGCGACGCCGGCAGCGCACCGTGCTGGTCGCGGTAGCCGGCGACGACCTTGGAGATGGCGGGATCGTCCGTGGCCTGGTCGAGCGGAATCGGCCGGCCCGACCGGTTGACGTAGCCGATGGTGGGGAGGGGCACGCCGCCCGAGCCGGCTCCGTTGACGTCGACGGGCACGTAGAGCCGCATCACCAGGATGCCGCCGTCGGTGGCGCCCATCGTCATGCAGGTGTCGTGCACGCCCGCGCAGCTCTGGGCGATGGTCAGCGTGTAGCGGCCGTCGCTCTGCTGAATCTGCGTGTCGTGCCGGTGCTGGCGCTGCGCGTTCTGGGGAACGGGGTAGGCGGTGAAGGACCAGTAGCGGGCGGTCGGCACCTGGCCGCTGACGATGGTGCGGGCACCGTTGCTCGTGCCGTACCCGTCGAACCAGTAGATGCTGTCCTCGTCGGGCAGGAAGACGTTCAGCGCGCTCGTGCTGTCTTTCACCCAGGCCGTGTTGGTGCCAACCGGAGTCGTGCTGGTTGCGCTGGACGAGGTGGACGGCGTGCTGGCGCACCCGGCCAAAAGGAGGGCGCCCGCGGCCAGCGCAGCGACGGGGATGGCGCAGCCGGCGGCGAGGTGCCGTCGGCTCAGGCGGAGGGAAGGCACGGATGCAGTGTGGCCGACCGTGCTCTATATTGTCAACCACGGTTGTCAATATGAGGAGGCGCGACGGGAGTGGCCGCCGAGGACCAGGCACGGGGGAATGCAGCGGAACGGCCACCGCTCGGTGGGGCGCTGCGCCAGGCGTGGGTGGGCTACCGGGTGCGGCTCGACGCCGAAATGGCGGCGGCCGGGTTCGCCGACAGCGGCCTGCCCGACGGCCGGATCCTGCACATCTGCGCGGCGAGGGACGGCGTGACCATCTCGGATGTGGGGCGAGAACTCGGCATCACGCGCCAGGGCGCGAGCAAGGCGGTGGCCCGGCTGCACGAGCGGGGTTACGTCGAGCTCCGTCCGTCGCCGGAAGACGGGCGGGAGAAGGTGGCCGGCCTGACCGGGCGCGCCCAGGCCTATCTGGCGGCTCAGCGCCGGGCCAACCGCAAGATCGCCCGCGGCCTGCGGGCCGAGGTGGGCGACGACGCCATCGACGCGCTCTACCGGCTGCTCGACGCGCTCGGGACCGAGGATGTGCCCCGCCTGCGCGACTACCTGCGTACGGCGGGCACCCGGGAGTAGGTGGCCGGTCAGACGGCGGCGGCGCCGGCGTCGGCGGCGCCGGTGGCGCCGGTGGCGGCCTGAGTCGGGGGGTCACCGACGAGTTTGGCCGAGAACTTGACCGCCTTGACTGCGCTCGTCACACCGGTCTGCAGGGCGGCTCCGATGACGATCAGCGCGATGCCGACCCAGAACAGGTAGCGCCAGCCGAGCATCAGGATCCCGAGGCGGCCGATCATGTAGGGCGGGGAGCACACGACGGCGCCCACCGCGCCGCCCACCACGGTCGCGCTGAGGTTGTCACGGCGCGAACGCCTCTTCGGCGTGTCGACCCCGACCATGCGGGCCGGCACGGCGAGGTAGCAGAGCATCATGATGCCGACGATGATGCCCTGGCTGAGGGCGAACGGCAGCTTGCCCCACCTGGTCGTGACCAGGGTGGAGAACGCGAGCGCGATCCCGATGCCGCAGCCCCAGGCCAGGATCGTCTTCAGGTGGCCGTTGGCCTGGCCGAAAGCCGGACGGATCTTGATGCCCTCCTCGCGCGGGCCGGAGATGGCGAACGCGAAGACCCCGTTGAGATAGAAGCTGGCGGCCGTGACGCCCGTCACGGCCACCGCCAGCGGAATGAGGATCGGGCCGCGGAGGACGTGGAACTCCTTGCCGTGAAGGAGGTGGATCTTGATGTCCAACATGGCCAACCAGATCCACATGGCCGGGATGATCTGCACCAGGGTCAGGCGCCAGTTGGTGACGAGGAGCTTGAGCCCCTGCAGCAGCATGATGAATGCGCCCACGACCAGGCCCAGTGGTGCCAGCCAACGCCGGGAGCGGCTGAGCGCCAGCACGGCCCGCTCCACCTCGGCGTCGTCGCTGCTGAGGACGATGGCGGCGAAGCGGAGGACGGTCATACGTGTGCGGACGCCGAGGGCGGCCTGCCCCGCGTCGGGTGGGATGGCTGGAGAGGCCGCTGGGGCCGCGCCGGGCGCCGCGATGGCGTCCGCGGCGGCGATGTCCCCCGGCGCGCTCCGCTCCTCGTGGTCCACCGTCACCGTCGTCTCTCGCCGTTGCCCGGCCGTCGTGCCCGCTCCCTGCGGTACCGCCATTGTTGCGCCCGTCGCGGCGCCGAAAAAGCGCGTGAGACAGCAGGTGGCGGGCGTGCGTAGCCTCGCGCCGGGGACGACTGCGCCACGGCGCGCCCGGGGAGGAGCCCAGCATGGTCATCGACGAAGTGAGGCAGAGGCCGGAGGCGGCGCCCCAGGGGCCGGTGACACACGTCAACGAGGACGAGAGCAAGGCCAAGGGAAAGGCGGCCCGGGCCCAGGTGCCCCGGGCCAGCCAGGCCGTCTTCGAGGCGGCCCCGGGACGGCCCGACCCGGTCAGCCTGCTCGAGGACCAGGCCAAGACGCGGGTGCCCGAACTCGTGCCGATCCGCTACGGGCGCATGCTCGTCTCGCCTTTCACCTTTTACCGCGGGGCGGCGCTGATCATGGCGTCGGACCTGTCGACCACGCCCCGGTCTGGGCTGACGGCCCAGGTGTGCGGCGACGCGCACCTGTCCAACTTCGGCATCTTCGGCTCGCCCGAGCGCAATCTCGTGTTCGACTGCAACGACTTCGACGAGACCTTGCCCGGCCCGTGGGAATGGGACGTGAAGCGGCTGGCGGCCAGCGTCGTCGTCGCGGCCCGCGAGCGGGGTTTCTCCAAGACCGTGCGCGCCGAGGCGGTGGTGAGCCTCGGCCAGGCCTACCGTCTGGCCCTGCGGCAGATGGCCGCCATGACCAACCTGGAGGTCTGGTACTCGCACGTCGAGGTGGACACGGGCGTGCAACTGCTCAAGGCCGAGGCCCTCCGGACCAAGTCGAAGGACATCCAGCACGTTGCGGAGACGGCGGACAGAATTGTGGCCAAGGCCCGCACCAAGGACAACATAAAGGCGCTCGACAAGCTGTGCACCGTCGTCGACGGTCA
>DATNLP010000356.1:0-22165 GCA_035602795.1 Acidimicrobiales bacterium
CTTTCCCCGGCGCGGTGGACGCCATCCGCGCCACCGTGGCGCCCTGTCCCACCGCCACCCAGGCACGTGTTCTCGGCGTAAACGCCCGCCGCATCTACCGGCTCCCACCGCTCCATGATGGCCTCGGGGGCCTGATCGACGACTACTTCGCCGCCGTCACGGCGCACGATGCCGACCTGCTGCGCTCACTCTTCGCGCCCGACGCGGTGTTCGACGTCGACGGCGACGTCCGCAGCGGACACGACGACATCCTCGCCTACTACACCGGTCGCACGTTCACCTTCGACGACTTCCGCCCGTCACCCGGGCCACGACATGTCGACGGCACGACGGTGACGGTGGACATCGACGTGCATCTCGGTGGCGCGGACAGCACGGTACGGGACGTCTTCGAGACGGACGGGGCCCGGATCACCTCGTTGCAGGTGCGGGGGTTCGCGGACGCGCTACAGGCGGTGCGGGGCGGGCCCTCGGTCGACCGCGGCCGATGACGGCGCCAGCCCGCGGCAACTGACCTCGACCGCACGTCCGACGGACAACCTCAGAAGCCGCCGGCCCTGCCCCATGTGATCGCACCATGGAGGCCGGATCCGGTCCCGACCGAAACCCAATTACTGCTCGAGGTTCGCCACGTGCATGATGTCTTGTGTCGACGGCACAATTCCGACCTCTGAGAGAACGGGCATCAGGAACTTACCGAAGGCATCGTAATTTTCCTGGGAATCCCAAATCTCAAAAACCATGAGCTGTCCATCTTCACCAAAGCAGGAGTGGTGCTTGCGCCCCTTCATGTTTGCTCCAGAGGCATCTAGCCCCTTCCGAGCCTTGTTGTATTGCTCAACCGTCAAACTCTCAGGCTTCACGTATACAGCGATCATTGGGGATCTCCTCTGACTAGATGTCTCTCACGCCGTCTTTAGCGTCATGTGGGTGAACGCACACACGTCAGCCAGGTGACAGGGCTCGCCCTATCGAGATGACATCGAAACGAGGTGCTGCAGGGCGGCACCTCGTCAAGGAATTGCCAGTGACCGAAATGGTCAGGAGTTCTTCGGCACCTGCGACCTGAAGGCCGTAGGGATGTGTGAATCCTCTCGAGACCACCATAACAGGCGCTGATCTCAATCCATCACGAGGTCGGACGATTCGCGCAGAACGCAGATGAGCGCGGCGCTTGGCGACATTTCGGGTACCCCAGCCGCCAGACAGGGCCGTGCCGCCCTTCAATCCACGTGCGTTGGTCCCGAAGACCGGTGGCGTGTTTCTATAGATCCCTCCGAGGCTTTCAGTTTCAGGATCCCGAGGTATTCGTCAGCTGGAACATGATTTCGGACAAGCTGCTCAAGCCCTACCCGTCACGCCTACTCGTGACGCCGGCGTTTGGCACATCGAGTACATCTCACTGTCCGGCCCAAGCCACACACTCGTGTTCCACCTTCTGTCCAATGGTTCCCGGTCCATTCATCATTTTCCAAATGACCAGTGACCGGTGGGCTAGCCCCATGCCGGGAGGGTCGTGCACTCAGGCGGACTCGTGGAGGTTCCCCGGAACCGGTGGCAGTCTGGGTTGCCTCATGGCAGGCTACGCGGACTGCATCGGTAGACCCATCGCTATCGATGTGGAGACAGGGGGCCGACATGGCCAAATATCGAGGGAACCTTCCCCAGCTCGCGAGTCCCACCGTGATGCTCAGCGATAGCGGGATGGAAACCGATCTGATATTCCACGAGGGCTTCGACCTGCCCTTATTCGCCTCGTTCACAATGCTTGACGACCCGGCGAGGACCGACGCTCTTCGCAACTATTACCGGCGCCACGTCCAGGTGGCGCGAGACGCTCACGTTGGATTCCTCTTGGAGGCCCCGACCTGGCGGGCCAGCATCGTGTGGGCAAGGCAACTGGGCCTCGACGAGACCGCAGTCGCCGATGTGAACTCCAGGGCGATTGACCTCATGATCCAGCTGCGGGACGAAGCAGGGGACATGCAAGGACCCCTGGTGATCAGCGGGCTCATCGGGCCTCGCGATGATGCTTACAACCCGGCGCAACGCACGAGCACAGATGAGGCCGAGAGGTACCACGAGGCGCAGATTAGGACGTTGGCGCAAACCGAGGCCGATCTCGTCACCGCCTTGACCCTGACGTACCCGGCCGAGGCGATCGGGATTGCCCGAGCCGCCCGGACCGCCCGGGTGCCTGTCGTGATCTCCTTCACGGTGGAGACCGACGGGACTCTCCCCGACGGGTCGTCGTTAGGTCACGCCATTGCCGCGGTGGACGACGCTACTGATTCGTACCCCGCCTACTTCGGCATCAACTGCGCCCATCCGAGTCACTTCCTGGGTGTCTTGGATGCCAGCGAGGAATGGACTAGCCGGATCAAGATGATTCGGGCAAATGCCTCGCGCTGCAGTCATGCGGAACTCGATGAAGCCGAGACGCTAGATGACGGCGATCCGCACGAGCTGAGTCGCGAATACGCGGAAATCCGCGAGCGCTTGCCTCACATCAATGTCCTGGGTGGATGTTGTGGAACCGATGTGCGTCATATGAGGTCGATCGCACAAGCGTGTATCTGAGCTGGCCACCCGGGGCTGAAGTCGACCCCGGCTCAGCTCGGCGGGTCGCCTTCACCTCATGTGCTTTAGCGACCGTCAGCCCGCAGACTCGGGCCTCCGCCGCGTCACCGAAGGCGAGCTGCGAGCTGCATTCGGCCTGGCTGGCGCATCGACTCGCTTACTCCCGACCACTTCGACATCAACCCCAGCTTCGGCGTCCGCACCGCCGAAGCGTGCATCGCTGACATTTTCCGGCTGGCGCCCCGGTTACGGAACCGAAAGTGAGACGTGTCGTCCAGTTCGAAGGGATGTGGCGCAGCCGACCAGGTCGGGTTTCGCTCAGACTCAGCACAAGGACGGAGAACCCTTCCGCTCAGCGACGCCTCAGCCGTGGGTCGACGAGCGCTGGCGAGGATGCGAGATAGTTGTCGTTGGGATTGAGCTCAGAGCCCGGAGGGACGATCTGGTCGATGTGATCGAGCAGCTCGTCACTCAGCACGACGTTCGACCCAGCCAACAGGTCGTCGAGCTGCTCGGGTGTTCGCGGCCCGATAATGACCGAGGTGACAGCCGGGTGGGATCTGACAAAGGCGGTGGCCAGGTGGGTCAAAGGAAGTCCGGCCTCGGCGGCCAGCTTGGTCAGCGCACCGACAGCCTTCAACTTGGCTCGGTTGGCCGAGACGTTCAGATCGAATGCCTGAGGGGCAGAGGTCGTCCGGTGGCCACGAGTGGGATCGGCCCGTCCCGACAACCATCCGCTACTCAACGGACCATAGGTCAGCACGCCCATGCAGTGACGCTGGGCGACCGGGAGCACGGAGCCCTCGACGGTCCGAGTCAGGATCGAGTAACGGGGCTGCTCGGTCCGGAATCGGTGATGACCGCGACGCTCGGCCACCCACTGCGCTTCCACCACGAGATCAGCCGGGAAGGTGGATGAGCCGATGGCGAGTACCTTTCCCGCCCGGATCAGGTCGGACAGGGCGCCGAGCGTCTCGTCCAGATCCGTACAGTAGTCAGGCCGGTGTAGCTGGTAAAGGTCGATGTAATCGGTGCCGAGGCGCCGGAGACTGGCTTCGAGCGCCCGGGTGATCCATCGGGGCGACGCGCCCTGCCGATTTGGGTCGCCGCCGACTGGGAGCCCGAACTTGGTGGCGAGCACCACCTCGTCGCGCCGTCCAGCCAGGGCCTTTCCGACGATCTCCTCCGACTCTCCCCGGGAGTAGACGTCGGCGGTGTCCACGAAGTTGATACCCGCGTCCAGCGCCGTGTGGATCATACGGACCGACTCGTCATGGTCGGGATTACCCATGGCCCCCAACATCATCGTCCCGAGCGCAAACCCGCTCACCGAAATGCCTGTACCACCGAGGACCCTGCGCTCCATTGCATCTCCTTCTTCAGCCACAGACCTCCGTTCTAACCGCATGGCATCCTGCGGCGGCCATCCGAACAACTCAGCGTGAGACGTGCGTGCCTCGTCCCGGCTGACCACTACCTCTTGTCCTGCGGATTAAGTCGAGCCTCTCTATCTTTTATCGATCCTCGACATCCGCGGTGGCGACCGCTCCGAATCCCTGTCGGGCTCCGACGTGAGAGCCCGACACATGTAGGTCGCATCGAACTCTGGACATGGAGGAGGAGATCTGATGGGACAGCTCAACCGGCGTCAATTCCTACAGAGGGGGTCGCTGGCCGTGGCGGCGGCCGGCGTCGCCTCCGCCCTTCCGGGTGTCGGTGCCCTCCTCGACGACGAGGCACCGGCCGTAGCCCCGGAAGCTCCGGCTGCCGTCGACAGCGCGGTGCCGAGCATGACCGACCCCGTCGTGGCCCGGGTGACGAATGCGTCGAGCGGCGAGGTCCAGATGTTCTTCGGGACCAACTCGGCGACGGTGAGGGATCCCGAGCTCGCCGCCCGACTGTTGCGAGCCGCCACCCCGTAGCCACATTCCCGCCCGATCCGGGCGCATTTCTGATTACCCGCAATATCCGCCCCTACCAACCCATACCAAACCAAACCAAACCAAATGAGGTGACCATGTCGTCCCATCGTGAAGCTCCCGAAATCTCGAAGGACCCCGTGGCTGACAGCACGGACGTGTACGCGTTCGTCAGCCCCGACGACCCCTCGACCGTCACGCTGATCGCCAACTACATCCCGTTGGAGCCGCCCGACTCGGGTCCTAACTTCTACGAATTCGACGACACCGTGCTCTATGCGATCAACGTCGACAACAACGGCGACGGGGTGGCGGACGTGGCGTTCTTGTTCACCTTCAAGACGACGCTGCGTGACCCGAGCTTCTTCCTCTACAACATCGGGCCCATCACGTCGCTGTCGAGTCCGAACTGGAACCGGGTGCAGACCTACAGCCTGGAGATGATCGACTGGCATCACGGCCGGGCGACCCAGCTCGGGACCGGACTGCCCTGCCCGCCGTGCAACGTCGGCCCGCTCTCCACGCCGGGCTACGCCACCCTGGCCGCCGACGCCATCAGCATGTTCGGCAACGGCGTCAAGTCCTTCGCCGGCCAACGCGCGGAGGGCTTCTACGTCGACCTCGGCGCCGTGTTCGACCTCGGCAACCTCCGCCCGTTCCAGGGCGACCACGCCGGCTGGGCGTCGACCGGTTTGCCCGCCATGGCCGCCGGCGTGAACTCGACGGCCGGCGTCAACGTGCACACCCTGGCGGTGCAGGTGCCCATGAGCCTCCTGACGAACAACGGCCAGGCACCCACAAGCAGCACCTGCACCATTGGGGTGTGGACCACGGCCAGCCGCCAACAGATCCGGATCCTCGAGGGTGGGCCGGGTGGCGACAACGGCATGGTCTCGAACCTCGGCCCGTTCGTCCAGGTCTCGCGCCTGGGCAACCCGCTGTTCAACGAGGTGCTGGTTCCGCTATCGACCAAGGACTTCTGGAACTCGCAGTCGCCCGCCAAGGACTCCCAATTCGCCAGCTACGTCTCGAGTCCACAGCTGGCCGCCCTGCTGCCCAGCCTGTTCCCGGGGGTCTTCGACAACCTGGCCACCTTCAACGCCACCAACACCCCCCGAGCTGACCTCCTGGCCATTCTGCTCACCGGCATCCCCACCGGCGTGGTGCCGGGCTTCGCCGGTAACTACACCGGCCCCACCCAGGCCGACATGCTGCGGCTCAACATGACGATCCCTCCCACCGCGCCGGCCAACGCCAGCAACCTGGGGCTCATCGGGGGCGATATCGCGGGATACCCGAACGGGCGCCGCGTGTTCGACGACGTCGTGACCATTGAGCTGCGGGCCATCGCCGGTGTCACCCTCCCGCTGGTCGACAAGGGCTACACGCCCGACGGCGCGGCCGGCTCGCTGAGCAACCCGGATCTGGGCATCAGCATGGGACTGACGTCCGGTCCGAACGACCTGACGGCTCGGGGCACCGAGAACTACCTCTCCTCGTTCCCGTACCTCGGCCTGCCCTACTCCGGCTACAGCGCCGGCGCCGCCTGAGGGGTCCGCCATGAGTGTGACGAGCACCTCGGACACGCATCACCATCACGACCACAGCCACGACCACAGCCATGACCACGCCCATGACCACGCCGCCCCCGAGGTGGCGCAGGGACCGAGCGAGGCCGGGAGCGTGGTGCTCGACATCGGGGCGGGCGCCGGGGCGGTGGTGGTGCGGACCCAAGCCGACATGTGCGGGCTCGAGCTGGAGATCCGACGGGCCGGCGAGGACTGGGACGGCCGGCACATGGCGGTCCGCCGCCGCGACGGTGCCGGCACGACCCAGTTCGCCGCGGTCTTCGGCGGTCTCGCCGCGGGGCGTTACGAGCTGCGCGTGCGCGGGACCGGGCGGGGCGCGGTCGCCCTGGTCGTGGACGTCGAGGACGCGTCGGTCCGCGTGGCCGACTGGCCCTCCGCAGACGCGGTGGACTGAGCGAACGGACGCTCAGGTCGGCTGCGGCTGCGGGCCACGCAGGAGCCGACCGGGCCGCTCCCCCGTGGCCTCGTCGTCGGCGCGCACGATGGCACCCGACTTGACCGTGGCCACGTAGCCCCGCGCCCGCTGGATCAGGCGCTTGCCCGATGCGGGCAGGTCGTAAACCATCTCGGGCGGCTCGAGGGTCAGTCCCTCGTGGTCGATCACGTTGACGTCGGCCACGTAGCCCGGGGCGAGCAGGCCGCGGTCGCCGAAGCCGTAGAGCTCGGCCGTGCGCCGCGTCTGAAGGTGCACGGCCGTCTCGACCGGAAGCTTCTCGCCGCGCCAGCGATCGCGTGCCCAGTGCGTCAGCATGAACGTCGGCAGGCTGGCGTCGCACAGCACCCCGCAGTGGGCGCCGCCGTCGCCCAGCCCGAGCACGGTGGCCGGGTGCAGCAGCATTTCGCGCACGGCGTCGAGGTCGCCCGCCGCGTAGTCGAAAATGGGCAGGTAGAGCAGCTCCTTGCCGTCGCGCTGGAGCATCAGGTCGTAGAGGACCTCATCGGTCGTCCGCCCCTCGGCGGCCGCCAGCGCGGTGACGCTGCGCTCGGGCGCCGGCTCGTAGTCGGGTGGGTCGCCCAGCGGGAACAGCTTGTGCAGATTGGCCCGCAGCAGCTCGACGAAACCGCCCGGTCGCGGCGCCTCGCCCAGGATGGCGGCCCGCCGCTCGGGCGTGCGCAGCAGCGCCACACGCTCGGCCAGCGGCAGGTGGGCGATCTCCTGATAGGCCCGGTGGTGGGCGAAGGGGTGGGTGGTCGACTCGAACCCGACCATGATCGATGCCGGCTTGCCCGCCACCTGGGGCACCAACCAGGCCCCGCGCCGGTTGGCCGCCACGCCGCGGTCGATCCACACGCGCCACAGCTCGGGGGCGAAGTCGGGCTGGAGGACCTGGTAGGTCACCGGCACGCCGGCGCGGGTGGAGATTTCCGACATCCAGGCGAACTCGTGGTCGAGGTCGCGCAGGTCGCTGGCGAGCGAGAAGACCCGATGGCCCGCCTTGCCCAGCGCCTCGCCGATGGCGATCAGCTCGTCGGCCGCCGCCGTGGTGCCGGCCGCCAGCTCGCCGTCCTTGGCCCGGTGCAGCACGGTGCGCGTAGTCGAGGCACCGATGGCCCCGGCGTGCACCGCTTCGCGCACCAGGGCGGCCATTTCCGCGATCTCCCCGGCCTCGGCCACGTCGTTGGCCCGACCCTCGCCCAGCACGTAGGCGCGCAGCGCACCGTGCGGGACCAGCGCGGCCACGTCGAGGACGCGAGCAGTGCGCTCCACCTCGTCGAGGTACTCGCCGAAGCTCTCCCAGTTCCAATTGATGCCCTCGGACAGCGCGGTGCCCGGGATGTCCTCCACGCCCTCCATCAGCTGAATCAGCCAGTCGCGGTCGGTGTCACGAGCCGGCGCGAAGCCGACGCCGCAATTCCCCGTCACCACCGTGGTCACCCCGTGCCAGCCCGAGGGCGACACCTCGGGGTCCCAGGTGACCTGGCCGTCGTAGTGGGTGTGGATGTCGACCCAGCCCGGCGTGACCAGGAGCCCGTCGGCGTCGATCTCCCGGCGGGCGGGGCCGTCGACCCGGCCGACCGCGGTGACGATGCGACCGTCGACGGCCACGTCCGCCCGGCGGAGCGGACCTCCCGAGCCGTCGGCGACGGTGCCGCCGCGAATGATCAGGTCGTGCATGGATGCTCCTCTCCGGCGCCCGCGGGGCCTGCCCCACCGGCGCCCGCCGCCACTAGTGCCCCAAGATTCTCGCAGAGGGGGCCGACGGCGCTAAATGAAGCTGCGGAGCTTCTCGATCATGGCCACCGGGTCGGGGCCGACGGGGGTCACGTTCAGGTGGGTCACCCCGGCCTCGGCCAAGCCGGCGACGCGCTCCTTGATGTAGCCCTCCGGGCCGCACAGCGAGGTGGCCTCGAGCAGTTCCGCGGGGACGAGCGCGGCCGCCTCCTGCTTCTTGCCCGACAGATAGAGGTCCTGGATCTCCGCCGCCTCCTTTTCGTACCCGTAGCGGCAGGCCAGGGCGTTGTAGAAGTTCTTTCCCTTGGCCCCCATGCCGCCGATGTAGAGGGCGGCCATGGGCCGGCCCAGCTCACGGATGGCGGCCACCTCGGACTCCTCGCCGATGGCCAGGAGGCCGCCGGCGGCGATCTGCAGCCGGTCGAGCGTGGGGTCGCGCCCGGCCGCGCCGGCCTCGAGGGAGGGTCCGAACACCTCCTTGACCTTGTCGGGCACGAAGAAGATGGGGAGCCAGCCGTCGGCCACCTCGGCCGTCATGGCCACGTTCTTCTCGCCCAGCGCGGCCACCCAGATCGGGATGCGCGAGCGCACCGGGTGGTTGATGATCTTCAGCGCCTTGCCGAGGCCGGTGCCCTGCCCCTCGGGCAACGGTATGTGGTACGCCGCGCCGTCATGGACGAGCGGAGCCTCCCGGGCCCACACCTGTCGGCACACGTCGATGATCTCGCGGGTACGGGTCAGGGGGCGGTCGTAGGGCACTCCGTGGAAACCCTCGATCACCTGGGGACCCGACGCCCCCAGGCCGAGGATGCAGCGTCCGCCCGAGAGCGCGTCGATGCCGGCCGCCGTCATGGCGATCAACGTCGGCGTGCGGCTGTAGATGGGGAGAATGGCCGAGCCGATCTCCAGACGCTCAGTCTTGGCGGCCAGATAGCCCATGAAGCTCGGCGCGTCGTAGCTGTAAGCCTCGGCCACCCAGACGACGTCGAGGCCGACCTTCTCGAGCGCCGCCGCCTGATCGGCTGACTGGGCGTACCCGCCGGCGTAGTTCAACGTCATGGACAGCTTCACGTGACCTCCCTCGACCTGTGCTGCTCCTAGGCCCGGCGGGACGGCGTGCCCGTCGGAAAAAAAGGGTATACCGAAATGGACGGTGACCCACCTCTAGGATCCTGGCCCGTGACGGACGGAGTTGTCGATCTGGTGCTGTTCGACCTCGGCGGCGTGCTGATCGAGCCGGGCGGTGTGGGGCCGATGCGCGAGCTGAGCGGCATCGGCAGCGACGAGGAGCTGTGGGCGCGCTGGCTGGGCTGCCCCTGGGTGCAGGCCTTCGAGAGCGGCCGCTGCTCGACCAAAGAGTTCGCCGTCGGCGTGGTGGCCGACTGGGGGCTGGCGGTGTCGCCGGCCGCCTTCCTGGACGAGTTCGCCACCTGGCCCCAGGGGCCCTACCCGGGCGCGGCCGCCCTGGTGGCACGGGTGCGCAAGGAGGTGCCGGTGGGCTTCCTGTCCAACATGAACGCGTTCCAGTGGGAGGCGCACTACGAGGACATGCCCATCACCGGGGCCTTCGACTTCCGCTTCCTCTCCTTCGAGCTCGGCTTCGTCAAGCCCGACCCACAGGTCTTCGAGGCGGTGGCCAGACGGCTCCCTAGCGCGCCCGGGCGGGTGCTCTTTCTCGACGACAACGCCGTCAACGTCGAGGCCGGCACGGCGGCCGGGTTCGTCTCCCGCCACGTGCGAGGCATCGACGAGACCAACCGGGCACTCGTCGAAGCAGGGATCGTCGCCGACTGAGGGAGGGCGCCGCCGGTGCAGGGTGTGCGAACATGCGGCCCATGGTCGCTAACGGTCCCTCGCTGCGCCTCCTGCCGCGCCTGAGCGACGACGTCGCCTTCTACTGGACGTCGGGCGCGGATGGCGTGCTGCGCCTGCTGCGCTGTAATTCCTGCGGGCTCTTCATCCACCCACCCGGCCCCGTGTGCCCGCGCTGCCTGTCGCACGACGTCGGCCCCCAGGAGGTGAGTGGGCGGGGGCACGTAGAGACGTTCACCGTCAACTACCAGCAGTGGATCCCCGGCAGCGACCCCTACATCATCGCCTGGGTGTCCATCGACGAGCAGCCCGACGTCCGCCTGACCACGAACCTGGTCGACGTCGAACCCGACGACGTGTACATCGGCCAGCCCGTCCGGGTCGTGTTCGAGCAAAGCGACGACGTGTGGCTCCCGCTCTTCACGCCGGTGGGCCCCGACGCGCCGCAGGGCGCGCCGTCGTGAGCCCGGCCGTCTCTGAGGAGCCGTTGGAGCGCCGTGCCGTCATTTCGGGCATCGGCCAGTCCGATGTGGGGCGGCGGCTGGGGCGCAGCGACATCGACCTGACGGTCGAGGCGGCGGAACGGGCCATCGCCGACGCCGGGCTGAGCCGAGACGACATCGACGGGCTGGCGACGTATCCCGGCATGGGCACCGGCACGCCGGGGTTTGCCGGTCCCACCACGCCTGAATTGCAGGACGCGCTCGGGCTCTCGCTGAACTGGCACGACGGGGGCGGCGAGGGCCCGGCGCAGATGCGGGCCGTCATTGTGGCGGCGTTGGCGGTGGCGGCCGGGCTGGCCCGCCACGTGCTGGTGTACCGGACGGTGAGCGAGGGTTCGGCCCAGGGTACGGGCGGGCGCCAAGGCATCGGGGGCTCGGGCGGTGGTGGTGGTGGTGGTGTGCCGCGGTTCGGCAGCTTCATGCAGTGGTCGCTGCCCTTCGGCGCCGTGTCGGCCGCCAACTGGCTGGCCATGGTGGCGCAACGCCGCATGCACGAGTTCGGGCTGACGCGCCAGCAGCTGGGCGCCATTCCGGTCAACAACCGGGCCAACGCGGCCCTGAACCCCAAGGCCATCTATCGTGACCCGATGTCGCTGTCGGACTATCTGGCTGCGCGCATGATCACGACGCCGCTGTGCCTGTTCGACTGCGACGCGCCGTGCGACGGCTCGACGTCGGTGATCGTGTCACACCGCGACGTGGCGCCGGACCTCGACCATCCGGCGGTGCACATCAACGCGGTCGGCACGGCGCTCCGGGGGCGGCCGAGTTGGGACCAGTTCGACGACATGACCTCCATGGCGGCGCGTGACGCCGCCGCCTCCATGTGGGAGCGCACGGAGCTGCGCCCAAGCGACGTCGACACGGCGCAGCTCTACGACGGCTTCTCCATCCTGACCGTGGTGTGGCTCGAGGCGCTGGGGTTCTGCGGGCGGGGCGAGAGCGGGCCGTACATCGAGGGCGGGAGTGCCATCGCCCGCGACGGCGTCCTGCCGCTGAACACGGCCGGCGGCCAGCTGTCGGGCGGACGGCTGCACGGCTTCGGATTGATTCACGAGGCGTGCGTCCAACTGCGCGGCGAGGGCGGTCCCCGCCAGGTGGTGCGGCCCGGTGGGCGCCCCGTCGAGGTGGCGGCGGTGGGCAACGGGGGCGGGCCCATCGCCGGGTCCATGCTGTTGACCCGGGGCGTGCGCTGAGCGCTGCCGTCAAGCCCCGTTTGCCCGCTGCCAGCGCCGACGAGGTCCCCGTCCGCCGTTTGGTGGCACAGGAGTTCGGGTCGGTACTGTTGCAGCGGTGCTCAGGGCGGGGGCCAGGCGGCGGATCGGCGGAGTCGTCACGTGCGTGTTGTGCGTGGGCGGCACAGCGCTCGGTCTCGGGGCCGGGCCGGGGGCCGGGGGCGCGGCTGCCGAGGCGCCTGCCGCGGGAGCGCCTCCCGTGCAGGTGGTGGCGGCACCGTGGGGGCGGAGCGCCGTGTGCAGTTGGGCCGAACCGTGCTCCCTGGCCGGCGCCCAGGAGGCGGTCCGGCGAATCGACGGCAACATGCACGCCGACATCGACGTGTTGCTCGAGGGCGGCACCTACGACCTGACCGGCCCGCTGTCGTTCGGGCCGCAGGACTCGGGCACCAACGGCTACACAGTCACCTACGGAGCAGCCCCCGGCGCGCACCCGGTGCTGAGCGGCGCCGTGGCCGTGACGGGATGGCATGAAGTGGACGAGACCAGCGACATCTGGGCCGCGCCGGTGGCGCCGGGGTTCGACACTACGCAGCTCTACGTGGACGGCCGGCAAGTGCCGCGCTCGAGCGGGCTGCCGTCCGCCACCTACAGCCAGTCGACTAAGGCCGGCGCCGTCCCTGCCAGGTGGTGCGCCGCCCGGGCCGCCAGGGCGACCAGCGTCAGCGTGGGGCCGTAGCCGCTGGCGGTGACGAACACCGACGAGTCGGCGACGACCACGTTGTCCAAGTTGTGCACCCGCCCCCAGCGGTCCACGACCGACGTGGCGGGGTCGTCACCCATGCGGGCCGTGCCGATGACATGGCGGCTCTCGGGACGCGGGGTGGTGCCCAGCTCGTTGTACGAGACGCCGGGCGACGACGTGTGGATGACGAATTCGGCGCCCATCTCCTCGAGCACCTTCTGCAGAATTTTGCCGTGGTGCTTCGACGCCGCCAGCTCGTGCTTCCCCGGGGCGTAGGTGATGCGCGCCACCGGCAGGCCGCGGGCGTCACGGATGGACGGGCTCAGGTCCACCATGTTGGTGCTGTACGCCAGGTCCTCTCCCTGCATGATGAAGGCCCACATGCGCTCGCGCATGTTCGAGTCACGCATGGCCTGGGCGTGGAGGCGGCCCCACGGCGTGTAGCGGGCCTCCATGATGGGCAGCCCTCCCCCGCTGTGCTCGACCATGCCGCCGCGGAACCAGGGCAGACCGGCCTTCTTGGCCGCGGCCCGGCTGGCCTCGTCCTGAATCATGGCGTCGTCATGCACGTGCGTCACCGCCCGACCCTTGTAGGGGTGCAGGCGCAGCTGCGAGAAGTGCCCGACGACGATCGTCTGGAAGTGCACCATCAGATGTCGCCCCAGCGCCGGGTGGTCGAGCCCGGACAGCAGCAGGAGACGGGGCGTCTCGATGGCCCCGCCCGCCACAATGACCAGCTTGGCGTCCATGGTGTGCATCGACCCGTCGGCGTCGATGTACTCGATACCGGTGGCGCGGCTGCCCTCAATCAGGATCCGGCTCACGCAGGTCTCGGCCATCAACTCGCAGCGGCCGGTCGCCATGGCCTTGGTGAGCAGCGCCACCGGGTCGCCCTTGGCGTGGATCGGGCAGCCGAAGAAGGCGCAGAAGCCGCAGTTGTTGCACGCCGGCCGGCCGTCGTAGGCGATGGAGTTGGCGGCCGTCGGCGCCTCGTAGGGGTGCAGGCCGACCCGCTCCGCCGCGGCGGACGACAGCACCGCGCCGTACATCGGCGCGCCGGGCGGCATCGGGTAAGGCCCGCTGCGCCAGGCCGCGAACGGGTTGGCGCCCTGGCGGCCCGAGACGCCGATCGCCTTCTCGACCTCGGCGTAGTACGGCTCGAGCTCGTCGTAGTCGAGCGGCCAGTCGTCGACGTGCGCGTCCTCCTGAGGCCCGTTGACCGACAACATGCGGAAGTCCTCTTCGCGAAAGCGCGGCACTTTGCCGTCCGCGTGCGTCCCGCCGCCGCCGACGGTGGTGGGGATGGAGTTCACCTCGCCGACGTGCGTGTGCTCGCCGTCGTCGGCCGACACCCGGAACGCCCGCGGCTCCACGAGCGGATCCGGCCCGAGGAAGTGGCGCGTGATGAACTTGATCTCGTCGTTCGAGTAGCCCCCCGACGGCCTCGTCATGTCGTCGGGGTCGAGCAGGTGGTTGCGCCCCTTCTCCACGATGACGACGGACCAGCCGGCCCGCGTCAGCACCTCGGCCGCGGTGGCACCCCCCGGCCCCGAGCCGATGATGACGGCGTCCGCCGACACCTCGCTCACGGCTGCGACACCTCGGCGTCGCTGTAGCCGCGCGGCTGCACGTCGCCCTCGTAGTCGATGTACGCCCATCCCACGCCGTTGCGGTTGCCGCCGTACTCGGGCGCGCCGTACATGCCCTCACAGCAGTGATCCCACAGGAGCGCGCAGAAGCGCTCGTCCGCCCGGAGACGCCGGCGCTGCTCCTTGCCATCCACCTCGACGAAGTCCTCCCCCAGTGCGGCCAACCCCTCCCGGTAGTGCTGCTGGAGCCCGACCACCGGACCGTTGAACTCCCGCTCGGCCATGCCCTGCGACCCCTCGATCCGCATGCGCCAGGCCAACTCGTCGAGCCGCGACAGCCGGTGGAACCGGCTGAACGACGCCTCCCCGCCGTGCCGGCCCGAGAACGGACCTCCCGCCCAGATGCGGGGCGGGTCGAAGGTGAAGGCGCCCAGGAAGCCGTCGATGTAGTCGGCGACACCCCCCTCCTCGGCTCCGGGTCCGCCCTGGTCGGACGGCATCATCTGCGCGCAGGCGGCCCGCAGCGTGGCGTACTCGTGATCGCTCAGCCAGACCGGCACCGGGCAAACGTAGCCCGGGCCCCGCCCCATTTGCTGACGCTGCTGTCAGGTTAGGATCTGCCCTCGCCGCCCCGCCCTGGGGCGCGAGGAGGACGTATTCGCTCATGGCGCAGGGTGGCTACCGGGTCGGCGTCGACGTCGGCGGCACGTTCACCGACCTGATCTGCATCACCCCGGACGGCGAGGTCGTCCTGGACAAGACCCCCACCACCCCGGCCGACCAGTCGGAGGGCGTACTGACCGGCATGGACCAGCTGGCCAGCGGTTTCGGCCTCGAGACCAAGGCCTTCTGCGGCGCCCTGGAGGCCTTCGTCCACGGGACGACCACGGCCGACAACACCATGATCGAAATGAGCGGCGCCCCGACCGGCCTCCTGGCCACCGAGGGCCACCGGGACGAAATTGAGCTGCGACGGGACCACAAGGAGGAGATCTGGGACCCGACGGCGCCGCCACCGGAACCGATCGCCCGGCGGCGCGCCCGCATCCCCATTCCCGAGCGCTGCGACTTCGAGGGCAACGTCGTGCTGGCCCTCGACGAGGAGGCGGTGCGCCGCGGCGTCCGGCGCCTCCAGAAGCTCGGCGTGGAGTCGATCGCCGTCTGCTTCCTCTTCAGCTTCGTCAACGCCGACCACGAGCGCCGGGCCCGCCAGCTGATCCTCGAGGAGTTCCCCGACGTCGGCCACATCTCCTTGTCCCACGAGGTCCTGCCGCGGGCGCCCGAGTTCGAGCGCACGTCCACCACGCTCGTCAACGCGTACGTGGCGCCCAAAATCAGCGCCTACGTGGATCGGCTGGTGGAGAAGCTGCGGGTGGCCGGGTTCGACGGCCAGGTCGTGCTCATGCAGTCGAGCGGCGGCGTCATGCCCCCGCAGTCCGTCCAGCGCCGCGCCGTGTCGCTGCTCGGCTCGGGCCCGACGGGCGGCGTCATGGGGGCCGCCCTGGCGGCCGGGCGCAGCGGCGTGCACGACCTGGTGGCGGCCGACATGGGCGGCACCTCCTACGACGTCTGCCTGGTCGAGGGTGGTCGGCCCGCCGTGGCCACCGACTGGAACTGGCGCCACCGCTACTACGTCAACCTGCCCATGGTCGACATCCACAGCGTCGGCGCCGGCGGTGGCTCCATCGCCCGCGTCCGCCAGGGCGCGCTCCTGGTCGGCCCCGAGTCGGCCGGCTCCTTCCCGGGTCCCGTCTGTTACTCGCGGGGTGGTGTACGGGCCACCGTCACCGACAGCGACGCCGCGCTGGGCTACCTGCCTGCCAAGGGCTTCGCCGGTGGCCGCATGGAGCTCGACGTCGAGGCGGGCCGCGCCGCCATCGCCCGCGACGTGGCGGAGCCGCTGGGCCTCGACGTGGACGAGGCGGCCTGGGCCATCCAGCGCATTGTCAACGCCAACATGGCCAACGCCGTGCGCAAGGTGCTCTCCCAACACGGCGCCGACCCCCGCCGGCTCTCGCTGATGGCCTACGGCGGCGGCGGCCCCGTCCACGCCTGGGCCCAGGCCCGCGAGCTCGGCATCCGCCGCGTCCTGGTGCCCAAGGCCTCGCCGGCGTTCTCCGCACTGGGTCTGCTGGTGGCCGACTACGTCGTGGACCTCATGCGCGCCTACGTCGTCAAGCTCTCCGATATCGACCTGGCTCGCGTGCGCGCCTTGGCTGCCGAGCTGCGGACCGAAGCGGAGTCCGAGCTGGCCCCGGCCCGCCTGGGCAGCGGGGCCGTGCAGGCCGACCTGTTCGCCCAGATGTGCTACCACGGGCAGAACTTCGACATGTCGGTGCCGCTCCCCGAAGGCGAGGCGCTGGCCGAGGAACACCTGCTCGACCTGGCCGAACGCTTCCACCATCAGCACGAGGCGGCGCGCGGCTTCGCCTTCCCCACCCAGCAGCCGCTCGTGCGCGGCATCCGCCTGGTGCAGCGGGGCGCCACGCCCAAGCCCCCGGTGCTGGCCCACATGGGCGACGTGACGCGGGCTGAGGACGCACGCACCGGGTCGCGCCCGGTGCATCTGGGCGCCGGGTTCATCGACACGCCGACCTACGACGGGGCGTCGCTCGGCGCGGGCGCCACTATTGAGGGGCCGGCACTGATAGAGGAGCCGTTCACGGTCGTGGTGCTGGCCCCGTCCGACGTTGCTGTGCTCGACGAGCACGGCAACTACGACATCACCATCGGGCCCGCCTAGTCCGCCGCCCGGCCACCCCCGTCACCCCTGCTCGAAAAGGAGCAGCTCGAGCTGGGCCGTCTCGCCGAAAAGGATGCCCTGCGCCGCCGCGCCCGGCCGGTTCCTCGGCAGCTTGGCGTCGGCGCTCTTCATGGCCCGCCGGCCCTCCCAGGTCGTCCCGGTCACGCCGCGGCCGGAGTAGCGGTCGACCAGGTTGCGCACGGAGCAGAACCCCGGCAGGCGGACCAACTCGGGCACGAACTCGCTCTCGAAGTACAGGAGTTCGTCATTCAAGGAGCGGGGCTCGACGCGGAAACGGGTCAACATCACCCAGCTGCCGGCGCCCGGCGGCCTCGCCACCAACTCCGACACCTGCTCGAAGTGCTCGACGTTCAGCGAGGCCCCGCTCAGGGCGAGCGCCTGCTCCCGGGCTTCAAGGAGGGGCCGGTAGCTGCTCTCGATCGCCGACTCGTTCGCCCAGAGCGACAGCATCGCCACGACGCTCCCCTTGCGGTCGACACCGACTGAGACGCCGCGGAACCCGAACTGCTTCTTCAGGACCGACAACGCCGTCTCGTGGAGGAACACCACCGCCCGATCCACGTCGTGCAGCTGCGAGAAGGTCAGCAGCCTGGCGTGCATCGCCTTCTCTGGTCAGTCCGTCCCCCTGAGCCGCTCAACCGTTGGTGCGCATCGGAGACTGAGCGTGCACGGTCGCCGGCGGCGTGCACGCGCACGGCGTCTAGATCCTGTACGCGCAGCCGTCCCAGTACGAAACCAGGCGGCGTCGACGTCTCCCGCGCACGTCGATGGTCAGGACGTGCGGTCCGTCCTCGGGGTCCCCGTGGTAGCGCACCGTGAGCCCGCCGGCGTCAATCGGCGCGAAGTCGCCCGCGTCGAGCGGCGTCTTCGTGGTCACGTCCAGCAGCGTGAGGGGCCCGGCACAGCAACGGTGGGCGTGCGATCGCACGTAGACGACCCCGCCATGCGTGGCGGCCAGCTCTCTGGCCTCATCGGAGACCACAACCTGCATCGTCTCCATCGTAGGGGTGCGGGGCCGCGCCCGCGCGGGAGCCGGTGGCTCAGGTCTCGGCGGCGGGTGGTCCGAAGGGGACCCGGTTCCCGCCGACCCTCTGCACTGCCCAGAACAAGGCCCGCTCTCCCTCGTCGAGCGTTTGGCACACTGCGTTGCCGGTCTGGGCCGCGCCGAAGTCGATCAGGCGGCACGCGTTGGCCATCACCCGCCAGCCGGGGCCCCGATAGTGGCGGCCGGCCATGCGCACCGGCACGGCCGGCGCGCGCAGCGCCCAGGCGACCAGACCGCCGGCGACTTCGGGTACCGACGCGCGCTGGCGCACGATTTTCGAGTAGCGGCCGGTGACGACAGCGACGATGTTCTCGAGCGCCTCCGAACCCGGCACGAAATAGCTCGAGTGCGCTTGCACGGGCACGTGGTCGGGCGCATTGGTGCGCATGCGCGTGCCGCCGAAGGTCGGCGCGGTGGGTGAGGCGCCGAAGATCCCCAGCTCGGCGATGGCGTCGCCCGGCGCCTGCTCGGAAAAGAAGTGCGACTGCTCGACGTGGAGCTGGCGCAGGTCGTCCACCGTCATACCCGGGCTGCCCGCCACGACGACGTCGGTGCACTGCAGGTCGTGGTCGGCCAGCGCGCACCCCGTGACGATGGACCCGAAGCTGTGCGCCACGACGGTCAGCGACTGGTGCGGTCCCAGGTCCAGCCAGCCCACGAACGCGGCCAGGTCCTTGCCGGCGCTGACGAGGTTCTCGGCGCACTCGATCGACCTCTCGGCGGCGGACAACAGGTTGGCCGGGTTGTGATAGCCCTTCCACAGGACCACCGCCGAGGCGTCGGCGGCGTCGTAGAGATTCATCGCCCCCGGGATCCAGTCGGCGCACATGTTTGTTCCGTCGCCCACGCCGGGGACGATGACGGCCACGTGGTGCGCGCCATCCAGGTCGCCGAAGAGGACGGCGTAGTGCTGTAGTTGTGGCCGGTACACGACGAGATGTCCGCCGCAGGAGACGAGTGTCTCGAGCAGCAACGCCGTGCCGGTGTCACCTTCGGCGTACGCCGTGGCCAGGTCCACTTTAGCCGCGGTCAGGTTGGCGGCGGCCTCCTGGCCCAGCGGGCTCTGCGCGTGCACGCCGCCACGTTAGGTCACCTCGCGACAAGGTC
Organism: Acidimicrobiales bacterium; assembly: GCA_035602795.1. Taxonomy (GTDB): domain Bacteria; phylum Actinomycetota; class Acidimicrobiia; order Acidimicrobiales; family RAAP-2; genus Bog-473. Next base: position 19,002 of record DATNLP010000356.1, read on the forward strand.
GGCCCGACCTAACCTCTTCGTGATGGGTGAGGGCCTCGCCATCGTGGCCGCAATCTGCTTCGCCGCGGGAACGGTCCTGCAGCAGAAGGGCACCCTCAGCACGGAGGCGTCAGGCGACGACCCGCGCTTCCTGATCCAAATCCTGCACCGCCCCGTCTGGCTGGCCGGCGCCGTCGTGCAGTCGGCGGGATGGGTGCTCCAGGCCATGGCCCTCGACCGCGCCTCGCTCGTCGCGGTGCAGTCGATCACCGCCCTCAGCCTGGTCATCGCGCTCCCCCTGGGCGCCATGTTGACCAACCAGCACATCGGGGGCCGCGAGATCGCCGGCGCGGCGCTGACGACGGCGGGCATCGTCTTCTTCCTCTCGGCCGGCCAGCCCCAGGGCGGCACCTCGTCACCGGCGGCTGGCGACTGGTGGAGCGCCTGCCTCCTCACGTTCGCACTGGTGGGCCTGCTCTACCTGGTCGGCCGCCGCTTCACCGGAGCCGCCAAGGCGCTCACCCTCGGGGCCGCGGCCGGGCTGGGCTACGGGCTGCAGGCGGCCGTCACCAAGACGTTCGTGACCCAGGTGGGCAGCGGCGTGGCGGCGCTGCTCACCTCGTGGTCGGTCTGGGTGTTGATCGTCTCGGCCCTGACCGGCTTCGCCCTCCAGCAGTCATCCCTCAAGACCGGGGTGCTGGCCCCGGCCATGGCCTCGAGCAACTCGGTCACGCTGTTCACGAGTGTGCTCTTGGGCATCACCGTGTACGGCGAGACGCTCTCCAAGTCCGGCGCGGCGCGCACCGGAGCGTCGTTCGCGGGTCTGGCGCTGGCCATCGTCGGTATCGCGTTCCTGGCCGGCGCCGCGGCGCCAGAGCCGTCCGCGCGCTCCACCGGCCCTTCGCCGGTGGCGTGACGCGCCGGTTCGGCGCGCCGCAAGTCACCACCCGCGCGGCCAACTCCTAGGATCGCCGACGAATGCCTGCCTTCGTGGCCGTCGACCTCACCGCCACGTGGTGGGTCTACCTGGGTCTCTTCGTCGCCGTCGCGGCCTCGTGGGCGGGGGTGCCGTTCATCGGCGCCACCGCCATCACGGCCGCTGCCGTGGCGGCCAGCCAGGGCCACCTCAACCTGGCGACGGTGATCATCGTGGCCACCGCGGCGGGCGAGGTGGGTGGTCTGATCGGCTACGCCATAGGGATCCGCTGGGGTCAGCAGCTGCTGCAGCGGCCCGGCAAGCATCAGGCCGGCCGCCAGAAGGTCATGACCAAGGGGGAGGCGGCCTATGCCAAATGGGGACGCCTGGCGGTGTTCTTCACGCCCGCCATCGTCTCGGGCACCGCCAAGATGCGACACGGGCAGTTCGTGCTGTGGAACCTCATCGCGTCGCTGGCGTTCTCGGTGTCGGTCGCGGCCAGCACCTACGGCCTGGGCCGCCTGTTCACCGGGCACACGGCGTTCCGCGACGTCGGCCTGCTGTTGGTGGGGCTCCTTGTCGGCGCGCTGGTCACGGTGGTGTTCGTGCGCCGCCGCCGACGGGCAGCGCGGGAGGATCTGGCCGGATCGGAACCGTCCTAGAACCGGGGCGTCGTCAGCGGGGCAGGCCGAGGATGCGCCCGGCGATGATGTCGCGTTGCACCTGCGTCGTTCCGCCGGCGATGCCCGAAGCCTTGCTCCACAGCCACTGGCGCGCCCAGGGCCCCGCCTCGGCCGAGCTGGGGTCGCGGCCGGCGACGAGCAGCGCCGCCTCCGACAGCCCGAGGGTCATGTGCGTCCAGGTCAGCTTGACCCAGCTCGACTCGGGTCCAGGCTCCTCGCCGCGCCCGAGGCGCGTCAACGTGCGCAGATTGTGCAGACGCAACACGCCCAGGTCGACGTAGGCGCGGGCGAGCGCATCGGCGACGATCGGATCGTCCAACGAACCATTGGCCCGCGCCTCGTCGTAGAGGCGGGCCAGGTAGGTCTCGTGCACCACCTGCTCCTTGAAGGGAAAGTTGGTCCCTCGCTCGTGGGCCAGTGTCGAGCCGGCGACGGTCCAGCCCTGGCCCTCGGTGCCGATGAGGTGCTCGGACGGCACGAAGACGTCGGTCAGGAAGACCTCGTTGAATTCGGCGTCGCCGGTCATCTGCACGAGCGGCCGCACGTCGACACCGGGCTCCGCCATGTCGACGATGAACGCGCTGATGCCCTGCTGCGGCCGCGGCGCGTCCGGGTCCGTGCGGGCCAGGCACAAACCCCATGTGGCGAACTGCGCGTACGACGTCCACACCTTGCGGCCGGTCAGGAGGTAGCCACCGTCGACCGGCGTGGCCCGGGTCGACAACGAGGCCAGGTCACTACCGGCGTCGGGCTCGCTGAAGAGCTGGCACCAGATCTCCTCGGCCGAGAGGATGGGCGGCAAGTGGCGCAGGCGCTGGTCCTCGGTGCCGTGGGCCAGCAGGGTCGGGCCGACCAGGTTGATCCCCACCCGGTTCACCGGCTGCGGCGCCTGGGAGCGGGCGTATTCACTCTGATACAGCGCGACCTGCACCGGGGTGGCGCTGCGCCCGCCGTAGGCCGACGGCCAATGCACGCCCACCCAGCGGTCGGCAGCCAGCGTGGCCTGCCACTCGCGGCCCCAGGCCACCTCGTCGCCGAGGTCCACGAACGCGGGCGGCCGGCGCAGGTGGTCGCGCAGCCAGTCGCGGAACGAGGCGGCGAACGCCTCGTCCTCTTCTCTCAGCGCGAGATCCACGCCGCCCACGACCTTGACATCGCGGTCACGTTAGTGGGGCCACCGTGAGCGCCTTGTAGGGTGCCCTCCCGTGACGGCCCGCCTGCGAGCCACATGGGTGCCGAGCCAAGCCCGCCGCTACCGCCGCCCCGGGGGGCCGTGGGACGTGCCGACGCTCGACGCGTTGATCTCGGCCCACGGTGGCGAGGTGGTCGACGGCGCCTCGCGCCTGTCGGCCGCCGAGGCCGACGCGCTGGTGGCCCTGGTGGCCGGTGGGCTGGCCGAGCGCGGCGTGCGGCCGGGCGACGCCGTGGCGTGGCAGGTGCCGAACAGCCTGGCGGCGGCGGTGCTGACCCGGGCCTGTTGGCGCATCGGCGCCGTGGCGGCGCCCGTGCTGCACTCCTTCGGACCGGCCGACGTCGACCGCGCCCTGGCGCAGGTGGAGCCGGCCCTCGTCGTCGAGTTGCCGCCC
>DATNLP010000374.1:0-2748 GCA_035602795.1 Acidimicrobiales bacterium
GACCAAGCTGCTGGGCGCGCTCGGTACCGGGAGGCTCGCCCTGGCGGCCCGTTGGACCGGGGCCCCCGGGCGCAGCGAGCTGGCCGGCCTCGTCCTCGTCGCCACCGAAGGAGACGAAGCAGGGCTCGGCGTCCTGGTCCCCGGCACCCTGTTGTCGACGGCGTCGGTGGCCAAGAAGCTCAACACGGTCCTGTCCCGCCGGGTGGTCGGGCACGACGTCAAGGAGGCCATGCGCTCGTTGCTCCCGCTGGGCATCGACCTGACCGGCCTCGAGATGGACACGGCGGTGGCGGCGTATCTGCTCGACGCGTCGACCGGCGAGTACGCGCTGCAGCAGCTGCGCGAGCAGACGGGTCAGCTGACGCTCGACATCGTCGAGCCCGGGGAGGCGGCGCGCGACGCCGCCCTGGACGCGGCGGCGGAGGCGGTCGACGTGACCGGCATGGCCGACGGCTTCCGCCAGCGCATCCTCTCGGAGGGCATGGTGCGGCTGCACGACGACATCGAGACCCCGCTGGTGCGCGTGCTGGCCAAAATGGAAGTGGCCGGCATCGGCATCGACCGGGACGAGCTGCAGGAGATCGCCGACTCTCTGTCGGCGTCGGCGGCCACGCTGCAGGACGAGGTGCAGAAGCTGGCCGGCCACGAGTTCAACGTCAACTCGACGCCGCAGCTGCGCACCGTGCTCTACGAGGAGATCGGCCTCACGCCCGGCAAGAAGACGAAGACCGGTTTCTCGACCGACGCCCAGACCCTGGAGAGCCTGCGCGGCACGCATCCCATTGTGGAGGCCCTGCTGAACTACCGCGAGGTGGAGAAGCTGCGCTCGACCTACGGCGAGAGCCTGTTGGCCGAAGTCCAGGCGGACGGCCGCATCCACGCGTCGTTCGGCCAGACGGTGGCGCGGACCGGCCGCATCTCGTCGGACCGGCCCAACCTGCACAACATCCCGGTGCGCAGCGAAATGGGCAAGCAGTTCCGCCGGGCCTTCGTGCCCCAGGGCGGCTGGAGCTTCCTCGTGGCCGACTACGACCAGGTGGAGCTGCGCTGCATCGCCCACCTGTCGGGCGACCCCGGGCTCATCGACGCGCTGACGCACGGGTCCGACGTGCACCGGACGGTGGCGGCCGCCGTCTACGGCATTGCGCCCGAGGACGTGACGCACACCCAGCGCGAGTTCTCCAAGATGGTCTCCTACGGGCTGGCCTACGGCATGGAGGCGTACGGCCTCAGTCAGCGCCTCGGCGTCCCCGTCGAAGAGGCGGCCGCCATCATGGAGAGCTACTTCGGCGCCTTCCCGCTGGTGAAGGCGTACATGGACCGGACGGTGGTCGAGGCCAAGGAGCGCGGGGCGACGGTGACCATGTTCGGGCGCATCCGCCCGCTGCCCGACCTGCACGCGTCGAACTACCGGGTGCGCCAGGCGGCCGAGCGCCAGGCGATGAACGCCGGGATCCAGGGACTGGCGGCGGACATCTTCAAGCTGGCCCTGGTGCGCCTCGACCGCGACCTCGAGGCGCAGGAGCTGACGAGCCGCCTCGTGCTCCAGGTGCACGACGAGGTGATCGTGGAGGTGGCACCGGGGGAGGAGCAGGACGTGCTCCGCCTCACCGAGTCCGCCCTGACCGGCGCGGCCGACCTCAAGGTCCCCTTGACCGTATCGGTGGCGACGGGACCGAGCTGGGCGGCCGCCAAGGGCTGACGGCGGGCGCGCCGCGCCAAGCGCTGACGACGAGAGCGCCTCGACAAGGGCCGCCGGCGGGCGCCAAGCGGCGGGCGGGGCGGGAAAGGACATGCAGGGTGAGCTGGTACGCTGGCACGCCCGCTGGCACCGGCAGCGGCACCCTATTCGACGAGTTCGACCCCGGTGCGGTCCTGTGGTTGCAGGTTGCAACCCAGTCAGGAGCATCATCACCATGGCCGACACGGCACAGCGTTCTTCTCTCCTCTCCCCCGAAGCGATGGGCAGCTTCGACGCCGAGGGGAACTACACCCCTCGCACCATCGTCGACGACGACCTCGGGGACGCCGATCTCGAGAAGGCGATGGGGGACTCCATCATCGAGTTCGACGATGGCGACGTGATCGAGGGGACGGTCGTCAAGATCGACCGCGACGAGGTCCTCCTCGACATCGGCTTCAAGTCCGAGGGCGTGATCCCCGCCCGTGAGCTGTCCATCCGCAACGACGTGGACCCGGCCGAGATCGTCAAGCTCGGCGAGCACGTCGAGGCCCTTGTCCTCCAGAAGGAGGACAAGGAGGGACGCCTCGTCCTGTCCAAGAAGCGCGCCCAGTACGAGCGGGCCTGGACGACCATCGAGGAGAAGAAGAACAACGGCGAGATGGTGTCCGGTCCGGTCATCGAGGTCGTCAAGGGCGGCCTGATCGTCGACATCGGATTGCGCGGCTTCCTGCCCGCCTCGTTGGTCGAGCTGCGCCGCGTGCGCGAGCTGCAGCCCTACGTGGGCAAGGTCATCGAGGCCAAGATCATTGAGCTCGACCGCAACCGCAACAACGTCGTGCTTTCGCGCCGGGCCTGGCTGGAAGAGGCCCAGAAGGAGCAGCGGGGCGACTTCCTGCAGAACCTCAAGCCGGGCGAGCGCCGCAAGGGCGTCGTGTCCTCGGTGGTCAACTTCGGTGCCTTCGTGGACCTGGGGGGCATGGACGGGCTCGTCCACGTCTCCGAGCTCAGCTGGAAGCACGTCGACCACCCCTCGTCCGTTGTCTCGGTGGGCGACGAGATCGAGG
>DATNLP010000260.1:0-2508 GCA_035602795.1 Acidimicrobiales bacterium
GCCTGGTGGCTCCGGGTCGCGGCGCCCGCGGCCCGCCGGTGCCACCTCTTGCCGGTCTGGTTGCCGGTCTGGCCGGGCCGCGGTCACTCGGCCTCGCTGAGCTGCTGCGGCGGCTGTCCGTCGTGCGATCGGTCGTCCGGCCAGCGGGGCGTGCCGGGGCCCGGCCCGCCGGCCGGTCGTCGCGCTCGGTCCTGCTGGTGGGCCGGCCCGAACGGGCCGCCGGTCGTCCGGTGCCGCTCGTGGCACGGCCGCGCGAAGGGCCCCCGCGGGTCCCCGCACTCGACCGTGCGCCCGGGCCCGAGCCCTCCCGGCTGGCTGAAGACGGCCTCCCTGAGGACGGCCTCCCCGGCCGTCCCGTCCCATCACTGCGGGGCGACGCCGGCGCCGCACCGTCGCGGCGACGCGTCGAGCCGCCCGATGCACCCGAGGGCCGGCCGCTAGTGCCCTCGCTCGCCGGTCGTGGGCGGGCCGACGACGGCCGCCCGCTGCTCCCTCCGGCCGGTGGCTTTCGGCCTCCCCCGCTGCCGCCACGCTGGGCCCCTCCACTGCGGCCCGCACCTCCGCTGGCGCGGCCACTCCCGCTGCGGGTGCCGCCACCACCCGTGCCGCTGCGCGCACCCGGGCGCGCCCCCGGGGCGCGACGATTCGACCGGGAGGGTTCAGCGGGCATTGGTCGAGTTTAGGCGTGCCGGTCCCCCGGAGTGGCCCCGGTGCCGCATTTCGTCCACCACGACGAGACAGACGACGGCCACGCCCATCAGATCGATGGCGGTGCCGATCCCGAGTGCTTCAGCTGCACCCCCGAGCGCCAGCACGACCACCGCCACCCCGCCGATGAAAATGAACCGTCGGGCATGCATCCCGTCGAGTCGCGCCTGGAGCAGTGCCGTCACCACGAGATACACGGCCACCGGCACCGCCACGCACAGCCCAGCGGTGGTCACGGTCGCCGTGCCCGCACTCCCGTGCGTGCTGGCGGCCGCCAGCTCGAGCCCGGTCCCGAGCGCCGCCACCGAGGAGAACACGAAGTAGTGGCCGTAGCCCCAGAAGAAGGCGGTCCCGCGCGCCATGCGCAACCCCTTCTCCGACGGGTGCTCGAAGTACCACCACCAGACCGAGAAGACGAGGAGCACGGCGCCGCAGGCCACGGCCGCCAGCGCCAGCGAGGACTCGTCGTGGACGCCGCTGGCGTCGTGGATGGCGTCGGTCGTGGCGGCGATGCACTCGCCGAGCACGATGAGGGTGAACAGCCCGTAGCGCTCGTTGATGTGGCCGGGGTGCCAAGGCGTGCCGGAGCCGTCGCCCGTGTGCTCGGCCCAGGCGGGCACGAGCATCTCGGCCAGCGCCAGCACGTAGAAGGCCACCACACCCACCGCATGCGGGAGGAAGAGCCGGACCACCCAGCCGACCTGCACGATGCTGATGCCCGCCGCGTAGCGCAACGCCACGGCCCTGCCTGCGGGGTCACCCGAGGCGGCCCGCAGCCACTGCGCCACCATGGCGAGGCGCATCACCACGTAGCCCACCGTGATCACGGCGAAGTTGGCGTGGTCGAACGCGTTCGCCACGCCGGCGGCCAAGATGAGGACGCCGACGATCTGGACGAAGGTCAGCAGTCGATAGAACAGGTCGTCGACGTCGTAGGCCGAGGCGAACCAGGTGAAGTTGACCCAGGCCCACCAGATGGCGAAGAAGACCATGAGGAAGCCGACGATCCCGCTGCGGTAGTGGCCGACGGAGAGGGCCAGGTTGAGCTGGTTGCCGGCCTGGGAGACGGCTACCACGAAGCAGAGGTCGAACAGCAGCTCGAGCGGCGTCGCGGCCCGGTGCTCCTCCTCGGTGTCGCGGGGCGCCATGGGGAGGAGGCGCAGCCGGCGGCGCCGGGCGGCGACTGTTCCGTCCCCGTTGGCCGGTTCGGGCTCGCGTCGAGTTGCCTCGGTCATGACGTTGCAGGTTGGCGCGCCGATCCCGGGTCAACCCCCACGAGCGGAGTATGGCAGGACGGCGGTCGGCTACTCACTTGCCAGTCACTTGTCAGACTCCTGAAACGACAAAATCCCCTCGAACCGGAGCTCGGAGGGGATTGAGTCGATTAGAAATCCCGGCGGCGACCTACTCTCCCAGGGGGCCTCCCCCCAAGTACCATCGGCGCGGGCGGGCTTAACTGCCGTGTTCGGAATGGGAACGGGTGTTTCCCCGCCGCCATGGCCACCGGAAACCGTGCGCTCGACCTGGTCTGCGGCGCACTGAAGCACGGCACACCAGGCCAGGGAGTCGCGTTACCGCAACCCCTGAGCGTTCCAAAGCGAGCACGAGCAAGTTCCCAAGCCCTCGGCCGATTAGTACCGGTCGGCTGAATGCGTTGCCGCACTTACACCTCCGGCCTATCAACGTGGTCGTCTAGCCACGGGCCTTACCAGGTTAACCCTGTGGGAGATTTCATCTCGAAACGGGCTTCGCACTTAGATGCTTTCAGCGCTTATCCCACCCGTAGGTCGCAAACCAGCC
>DATNLP010000261.1:0-14658 GCA_035602795.1 Acidimicrobiales bacterium
CCCGTCCCACCAGGGCTGTTCGTCCCCTACTGTGTCCCGCTGCACGCCCGATTCCCGAAGGGAGGAAGGGGCATGCGGGCCGGTCTCCGCATGCCCAGCGACCACGCCCATGACGAACTGTCTCGTTGTCCAGCACGTCCCGGCCGAACCCGCCTGGGCCATAGGGGAAGCCTTCGTGCGCGCCGGCATCGAGCCCGACGTGCGGCGCACGTTCGCCGGCGAGGCGCTCCCCCCGGACGCGTCCGGTCACCACGGCGTCGTCGTCATGGGCGGACCCATGTCGGCCGCGTCCGACGACGGCTTCGCCACCCGGCGCGCCGAGGTGGCGCTGCTGGCCGACGCTCTCGAGCGCGCGGTGCCCACCTTGGGCGTGTGCCTCGGTGCACAGCTCCTGGCGGTCGCCGCCGGCGCGGCCGTCCGCCCCGGCGCGGACGGCCCCGAGATCGGCTGGGCCCCCGTCGACCTGACGCCCGACGCCGGTGAGGACCGCCTTTTCGCCGGCCTGCCCGAGCGCCTCACCGTGCTGCACTGGCACGGCGACGCCTTCGACCTGCCCCCCGGGGCGAAGCGCCTCGCCGGCAGCGTGCGCTACCCGATCCAGGCCTTCCGGGTCGGCCGGACCGCGTGGGGGGTCCAGTTCCACATCGAGGTGACGGCAGCGGCCGTGGACGGGATGGTGCGGGCCTTCCCGGACGACGCCGCCCGGGCCGCCGGGGGCGCGGCGGCCGTCATCCAGAGCACGCCAGGGGCGCTGACGGCGCTCGCTCCCTGGCGTGACCTGGTCTTCGACCGGTTCACCGCCCTGGTCACCGCCGGCTCCCGCAGGGCGGATCACGCCGCCGTTTCCCGGACATTTCCGGCAAGTGAACTCTGACAAACTCACTTGCCTCTGAGGCAAGTACCCCCCACAATCGGCTCATGGAGCTCCATGAGGCCCTGTCCTCCATCGCCCAGAGCCTGCGCGAGGAGCGCACCCGTGTCGGCCTGACGCTGGAGCAGCTGGCGCAGCGGGCCGAGCTGTCGGTCCCGCACCTGTCCCGGCTCGAGTCCGGTGATCGCCAGCCCTCCGTGGCCGCGCTGATCGCGCTCTCCCGGGCGCTCGGCGTCTCGATGAGCACGTTGCTGGGCGAGCGCCGCGGCACGCCGGCCATCTCGACGTATCCGCCGGGCCGGCCGGTGCACGAGGCCAACGGGCTGACGATCGCGCCCTGCAGCGGCTTCCCCGGCTCTTCGACGCTCGAGGCCCTGCAGGTCACCGTGAGTCCCGACCGCGAGCCACCCGAGCCGGCGCGTCACCGCGGCGAGGAATGGCTGTACGTCGTGGCTGGGCGCCTGCGCCTCGAGTTCGACGACCAGGTGCACCTGCTCGATCGGGGCGCGACGGCGCACTTCGACGCCAACCGGCCGCACCGACTGGGCGCAGAGGGGGGCCCGGCCGAGGTGCTGATCGTGGCGGCCGACGCCCCCAACGACTTCCGCAACCACCCCCTCTTCCGCTCGTCGATCACTGACCACTAGATGCCGAGGAGACGCACCCATGACCATGCTCGCCGAGCTCGAAGGCACCGGCGAGAAGTTCTCGCTCGACGCGCTGATGGACGTGCGGGCGCGCACACGCCGGGCGGTGCACCTGATCGCCGAACAGGTGCGGCCGGGGATGGCCGAGGAGGAGGCGAAGGCCATCGCCCGCGATCTCCTCAAGGAGATGGGCATGCGCCGGGGTTGGCACCACATCATCGTGCGGTGCGGCCCGAACACGACCAAGGACTTCATGGAGAAGTCCGAGCCGGGCGTGGTGCTCGGCGACAACGACATCTTCTTCGTCGACATCGGGCCGGTCTACGGCGACACCGAGGGCGACGCCGGTGACACTTTCGTGTTCGGCGACGACCCCGACCACCTGCGGGCCAAGAAGGAGGTCCGCCTGATCTGGGACGAGGTGCGCGACAAGTGGTTCTCGTCGGGCATCAACGGCAAGGAGCTCTACGACTTCGCCATCGAGACTGCGGCCGGCTACGGCTGGAAGCTCAACATGGACCTCTCGGGGCATCGCCTCTCCGACTTCCCGCACTCCGCCCACTACGACGGCCCGCTGGCCGAGGTGACGTTCCGGCCCAACCCGAACCTGTGGGTGCTCGAGATCGCCATCGCCCACCCGGAAAGGAGGTTCGGCGCCTTCTACGAGGACCTTCTCCTCGAGGACCAGTCATTCCCCGGCTGAGGCCGGACCGTTCGAGACCAAGCAAAGGAGCAGAGTCGCAATGACCATGAGCGCGGGCACGACGGACGCCCCGGCCCTTACGAAGACCCACGGACTGCGGATCAACGCCCTCGGGCTGCCGTCCCTCTTCGCCCAGTCGCTGGCGGTGATCTCACCCACCATGACGGCGGTGCTCATCATCCCGCTGGCCTTCGCCAGCGCGGGGCAGGGCACGTGGTTGGCCTACGCCTTCGGCACCGTGATGCTGCTCTTCGTGGTGTTCTGCCTGAACAAGTTCGCCAAGCGGTCCGCCTTCGCGGGCTCCATGTACGCCTACACCGCCAAGGGCCTCGGCGCGCCCACCGGCGTGTTCTCCGGCTGGACGCTCATCTGGGCGTACTACTTCATCGCCGTGGCGGGCATGTGCGGGTTCGCCGTGTTCAGCCAGCAGTTGCTCTCGGCCCTGGGCTTCCACGGGACGGTGCCACCGGTCATCTTCTTCGCCGTGAGCGCGTTCGCCTGCTGGGCCGTCGCCTACAAGGACATCCGGGTCTCGTCCATCCTGACCATGGTCCTCGAGGGCGCCTCGGTGGCCTGCATCACTGCGCTGGCGTGCGTGATCCTCTTCAAGCACGGCTTCCACGTGGACACCACGCAGCTCTCGCTCAGCGGGGTGGACCTGCGCGGCATGGGCCTGGCCGTCGTGGCCTGCATCTTCTCCTTGGTCGGCTTCGAGGCCGCCACCACCATGGGCGCCGAGGCGAAGAACCCGCGGCGCAACCTGCCCCGGGCGGTCATCGCCAGCCTTCTCATCACCGGGGCCTTCATGGTGTTCATGGCGTACGTCGAGGTGGGCGGCACGAGCAACTACGGGGCGGCGTGGACCAGCGCACCGCTCAACTTCCTGGCCGACGCATACGGAGTGAGCTTCTTCAAGATCCCCGTCTCGATCGGGGCGATGGTGAGCTTCTTTTCGCTCTCTCTGTCGTGCCTCAACTCGGGCTCCCGCATCATGTTCCCGATGGCCCGCCACGGCATCTTCTCGGGGCATCTGGGCCGGGCGCACGCCACCAACCGCACGCCCCACGTGGCGGTCACCGTCTACATCGCCATGATCTTCGCCCTGCCGGCGTTCTTGATGATCTTCACCAACCCGCTCACGGCGTTCGGCGACGCGGGAACACTGGCCGCGTTCGGGTTCCTGGTGGCCTACTACCTGATCACCGTGGCGGCACCCGTCTACCTCAAGCGGCAGTCGCTGCTGCGACCCCGCGACGTGGTGGTTGCCGCCATCGCCGTTCTCTGCCTGCTGGTCCCGACCATCGGGAGCTTCTACCCGATGCCGGCGTGGCCGGTGAACCTCTTCCCCTACATCTTCCTCACGTGGATGGCGGTCGGCGGCACCTGGCTGTTCGTGGTGAACCGCCGCCAGCCCGGCATCCTGGGCGACATCGAGGCCGACCTCGACCGGGCACCCGAGCTCATTGAGGAGTCGATCGAGATCGAGGAGGTCACACCCCAGCCGGCCATGGCTTGATCGCTCAGATGAAGTCGGCCAGCGCCTCCCAGCCTGCCGGCGGCGTGGCCAGGCGCCAGAATTGCTCGGGCACCCGCCCCTCGACGCGGGCCGTCAGCGCGTGGTCGCGCTCGAGGGGCGGGATCTGGGACGTGTAGCACCAGATGGCGCGGCGCTTGCGCTCCTCGTCGGGCGCGTGGGGGACGATGGCCGGCGTGGGCCAGGGGTGGGCGCGCAGCAGCTTGGCCACACGCCAGGCCAGCATGCCGGGCAGGTGCTTGTAGCCGTGGTCCTCGTAGCAGAACCACTCCCGCTCGCCTTCCTGCTCCGCCGCCCGGATGAGCAGGCAGGCCTCGTGGACCATGACGTGGTCGGGGTTGGCCAGGCCCATCGGGAAGAACACGGACGTCGGGTCGATCTCGGCGATGGTGGCGGCGAGCACCGGCGCCACGTCGTCGGGTGTCGGCCGCGCCTCGGGGGCCAAATACTGATGGTCCGAGAACTCGAGCCAGCGGTAGCCCGACTCGAGCACGGCCATGGCTGCCTGGTCCTCCGCCCGGCGGACCGCCACCACGTCGTCTCCGGCCACGAAGCCACCCAGGGCGTCCCAGTCCGAGGGCGGGTCGGGGTAGGCCGGCGGCCGCCCGCCGAACACCGTGACGACGGTGGTGTCGGGGTAGCTGGCCAGCAGGTGGCCGGCGCCCATGGCGGCGTCGTCGAAGTGAGGCGACACCACGACGATGCGCGAGAAGGCGGCGGGGTCGACCTCGCCCCACGTCGGTTCGGCCCAGGCGGAGGTGGTCACGGCCGGATCATACGGGCACGTCGTCGATATCACCCGCGACGTGATGGCGGAACGTCGGCAGGAGCATGGCGATGACGGCCGCCCCGACGATGCAGGCCAGCCCACCCGACACGATCGAGAACTCGATGCTCGTCAGGGTCGCCACGGCACCCGACTCCATGTCGCCCAGCCGGGGCCCACCCTGGACCACCGCCATCTGAATGGAGTTCATGCGGCTGCGGAAGCGCACGGGGATGGTCGATTGCAAGATGGTGTTGCGCAGCACGGCCGAGATCACGTCGGCCCAGCCGGCGATGGCCAGCATGACCAGGGCGATCCAGAGGGTGTCCACCAGGCCGAACACCACGATGGCCGCACCCCAGACGGCGACGGCGATGATGACCGCCCAGCCCTGCCGGCGCAGGTTGGCCACCCAGCCCGTGGTCACGGCCCCGATGAACGCACCGACGCCGGGGGCGGCGTAGAGGAACCCGAGCGTGATGGTGCCGCCCCCGAACACAGACCCGGCCATCGCCGGGAAGAGGGCCCGGGGCAGTCCGAACACCATGGCGTTGATGTCGATGATGTACACGCCCTGGAGCGCCTGGCGCGAACGCAGGTAGCGCAGCCCCTCCTTGGTCGACTGCCAGGCCGAGAGGCTCGCGGCGTCCTCGTGCGGCGGCATCGGTGCCAACATGATCGACGCGATCAACGCCGCCACGAAGGACAGCGCGTCGAGCGAGTAGACGAGGCGCAGCCCGATGCCGAGCAGGACACCCGAGAGCGCCGGCCCCACGATGACGCCGATCTGCATCACAATCTGGTTGAGGGCGGCCGCCGCGCTCAGGTGGCGGCGCTCGACCAGCCCGGGGACGGCGGCGGAGCGGGCGGTGGCGTTGAAGCCCATGAAGCACGCGGCAAGCGCGCTGATGAGATAGAGCGCGGGCAGCGACGGGTGCGCCAGCGCCGCGTTGACGGCCATGCCGGCGCTGGTGCACACCGAGCCGACGGCCGTCCATATCATGATGCGCCGCTTGTCCATGGAGTCCCCGAGCGGTCCGCCGGTCAGCGCGCCGATGAGGAAGGGGACCAGCTGGGCCAGGCTGATGGCACCCACCTGCAGCGACGAGTGGGTAAGGGAGAACACCTGGTAGGGGATGGCCACCACGGTGAGCTGGTTGCCCAGCGTGGAGATGAGCGAACCGGTGAACAGGAGGCGGAAGTCGCGGCTCTCCCTGAGCGGCGTCGTGTCGACGAGGATCCGGCCCGGCATCCCGGGCAGCCTACGGTCGGGTGTCCGCCGCGCTATGCCGCCGGACTCTGCGGCGGCGGCCTCACCTTAGGACTGCCGGACGAAGTCGCGGGGCGAGATGTCCCAGGCGGCCGGCCAGTCCCGCGTCCGTAACAGGGCGTCGCTCCCGCCGTCGCAGAAGACCACCGAGCCGCAGAAGAAGGCGGCGTCGGGCCCGAGGAGGAACTCCACCAGGGCGGCGATCTCCTCGGGTCGTCCGGGACGGCCGACGGGAATGGGCAGCATGTCGAGCAACGGCCTCGTCGCGTCGTCGGCCCGCATGGCGGCCACCATGGGCGTGTCGATCATGCCGGGCGCGACGGCGTTGAGCCGCAGTCCGGCCCCCGACCAGTCCGGCCCGGTGGCCTGGCGCCGCACCCAGTGGGCGACGGCCAGCTTCGAGGCCGGGTAGGTCACCATGGCGCCGTGCTCGTCGGCCAGCTGCAGGCTCAACGCCCGGTCGTCGGCGAGGAGGGCCTCGACCAGGTCGAGGGGAATGGCGGGCTGCACGGTGGTCGAGTTGGAGCTGATGGCGACGGCGGCCCCACCCGGGGCCAGGAGTGGGCGCAGTCCGCTGAGCAGCGCGACGGTCCCGAAGTAGTTGACCGACGCCACCAGCGAGCCGGGCCGCCCCGGTTGGCCGGCCAGGCCGGCGCAGGTGACGATGGCGGCCAACGAGCCGCCGCACTGCCGGGTGGCCTCGCCGACGGCGTGCGCGCGCCCGTCGGGGGTGGACAGGTCGGTGACGACGTCGGTGTCGTGCAGGTCGATGCCGACGACGCGCCAACCCGCCGCACCGAGTCGGACGGAGGTGGCGCGGCCGATACCCGACGCGGCGCCGGAGACGACTGCGGTGCGCTCAGGCAGCGGGGCGCGCCTTGAGCAGAGCGAGCGCCTTGTCCGCGTGCGAGTTCATGGAGACCTCGCTGGCGATCTCGTCGAGGAGGGTGCGGTCGGTGTCGATGACGAACGTGTGCCGCTTGACCTTGAGCAGGTTGCTGCCGCGCTTGACGCCGAGCTGCGCCGCGACGGCGCGGTCGGTGTCGGAGAGCAGCGGCATGCCGAGCGACTCCTTCTCGTCGAACTGCTTCTGCTTCTCGACTGGATCCGCGCTGATGCCGACCGGTTGCGCGCCCACGGCGGCGAACTCGGCCTTGAGGTCGCGGAAGTGGCAGCTCTCCTTGGTGCAGCCGTAGGTCATGGCGGCCGGGTAGAAGAACAGCACCACGGGCCCGTCGGCCAGGAGGCCGCTCAGGGTGCGCTCGGTGCCGGTCTGGTCGGGCAGCGTGAAGTCGGGGACGGTGTCACCTTTTTGCATCCGCTCAATGTAGGGCGGATGTGCGCCGGCGTGCCGGGTCAGGCCTCGAAGCGGAACCCGACGCCGCGCACGGTGACCAGGTGGCGGGGGTTGGCCGGGTCGGGCTCGATCTTGCGGCGGAGGCGCTTGATGTGGGTATCGAGCGTGCGGGTGTCGGTCAGCTCCTGGTCCCACCAGAGGCGGTCGATGCACCAGTCGCGGGTGACGACCTGGCCGCTGTGCGCCATGAGGAGGGCCAGGAGGTCGAACTCCTTACGGGAGAGGTCCACGGCGAGCTCGTTGACGGTGACCTCGCGGCGGCCGGCATCGAGGCGCACGGGGCCGACCGAGAGCACCTCCTCGTGGTGCTCGGCGACGGCCACGCCGCGGCGCAGCACGGCGCGCATGCGGGCCACCAGCTCGCGCAGGCGGAACGGCTTCGCCACGTAGTCGCTCGCACCGAGCTCGAGCCCGAGCACGATGTCGACCTCGGAGTCGCGTGCCGTGACCATGATGATGGGCACGGGTTTGAGCGCCCGCATCTGCTGGCAGATCTCGATGCCGGACTGGTCGGGCAGCATGACGTCGAGCAGGACGAGGTCCGGGTGTACCCGGTGGAACAGCCGGAGTGCCTCGTGCCCGTCCCCCGCGCTCTCGACGGTGAAGCCCTCCCGGGTCAGGCCCGAGGCGAGCGCCTGACGGTAGGACTCCTCATCGTCGACCACCAGCACGAGTGGGCGGTTGTCCCGGCCCGGGCCGGTACTGGGAGGCCGGCTGCTCGCCGCCGGCGCGTTCGCGATCGCCACGATGTGTTCCGCCTCAGGCTGCGTCGTTTGGGGTCGGGGGAGATGTGAACGGGCGAAGGACAGGCGACGACGGTGGACGGGGGGTGGGTCGCACCGGCGTCGCCTGTGGGCGCGAGGAGGCGAATTCCCGCGCCATGGTGACCAGCGATCCGAGCAGCCCGGACCGCTCCGGGCCCGGGAGCCGGATCATGACGACCTCGGCCAGGTGGTCCCGGCCGTGATGGTGACCGGCGGCGGGACCGGAACGGTGATCCCGGCCGGCGTTGTGCATCGTCTGATCCACTGTCGCCATCGATGGTCACGATAGAGAGCAGAGGTAAACGTGCTGTGAAACAGTTGTAACCAACAAGTGTGCGGAATATGAACTCTTCACGCAGCTTCCCTGCGGGGTGCTGTGGAGAACTGGAGGTAGCCCGATGACCGAGGCCATGGGCCACGGCGTGAACCAGCGCAGGACCATACAGATGACCCCGGCCGAGGTCGACGGGTTCCTGGCCGAGCGGCGGGCGATGACCATGTGCTCGCTGTCGCCCGACGGTTCGATCCACGCGGTGGCCATGTGGTACGGGTTCGTCGACGGCTGCGTGACGGTGGAGACCAAGGCCAAGTCCCAGAAGGTGCAGAACCTGCGGCGTAACCCCCGGTTGACCCTGCTGTTCGAAGACGGCGACTACTACGAGGAGCTGCGCGGGGTCGAGCTCGTCGGCCGGGCGGAGATCATTGAGGACTCGGACCAGCTGTGGGCGCTCGGCGTCAGCGTGTTCGAGCGCTACTACGCGCCGTACTCGGACGAGCTCAAACCGTTCATCGAGACCATGCTGCACAAGCGGGTGGGCATAAAGCTGGTGGTCGAGCGCACGGTCAGCTGGGACCATCGCAAGCTCGGCCTGCCGTCGACGAGGCCGACCGGTACGTGAGGATCTCCATTGAGCAGTCGGTGGAGGTGCCGTCGGCGCGGGTGATGGCCGCCTACGGGTCGCCCGCTTTCTACGCCGGGCGCCCGGTGCGCGAGGACATCTCAGTGCTCGAGGTGGTGCGGCACGAGTCGGCGGGCGGGCGGACGTTGATAGAGGTGCACTTCGCGTTTGTCGGCTCGGTGTCGGCCGCCGTGCGGCGGGTGATCGACCCCAAGAAGCTGTCGTGGGTCACCCGGACCGAGGTCTTCCCCGCAGAGGAACGGGCAACCTGGACTGTGCTACCGGACCACTACCCGGACCGCTTGACGGCGAGCGGCCAGTACCGGTTCCGTCCCAGACCTGACGGCCCGCAGAGCACGGTCGTCGTCGTGGACGGCGACCTGAAGGTGCGGATGCCCATCGTCGGGGCCAGCGTGGAGCGGGTCATCGTCTCGGGGCTCGGCAAGTATCTGGCGGCCGAGGTGGGCGACATCCCGGGCCTGTACGGGAGCGTCAGTCGCAGGCCTTGAGCATCTGCGCCATGCCGTCCTCGATGCCACCGGTCAGGACGTCGATGTCTTCGGTGGTGTCGTAGTCGCCCGTGATCCCGAAGTTGACCTCGCCGTCGTAGGAGAAGATGGCGATGCCGATGCGTATCTGGCCGCCGAGCGGGACGTAGGGGAAGGCGCGTACCATGCGCCGCCCGGCGGCGTACAGGGGGAACTGCGGGCCGGGGACGTTGGTGGTGACGGTGTTGACGTTGCGTTGCCCCGCCCGGGTGGCGAGGCGCATGCCGAGGGCGAGCAGCATGGGCGGAGCGAAGCCGGACATGGACGTGAGCGCCTCGCCCGCCACGGCCTGCTTGGATTCCTTGAGGTCCTTCATTTGGTCCGTGATCACGTGCAGCCGCAACACCGGGTCCTCGATGTCGACCGGCAGCTCGGCGAACATGGCCGAGACCTTGTTCTCGAACGTGCCGTCCCCCACCGCCTTGCCGTGGTCGTCGCGCGGGCGGACGGATACGGGGACCAAGGTGCGCACCACGCGCTCGGTGTCCTCGCCGCGGGCGATCAGCAGGTCGCGGAACCCGTTGGTGATGGACGCCAGCACGACATCGTTGAACGACCCGCCGAGCTCCTTGCGCACCCGCTTGATGTCGTCGACCGACGTGGTCGCCCAGGCGTAGCGCCGGTGTGGCCCCAGGGGCCCGTTCAGGCTCGACAGCGGCATGGGGCGGACGAGCCCGCTCAGCGCGACCAGGCCGCTGGTCACCTCCATGGCGTAGCCGAGCATCCGCCGCAGCACGCGGGTCTGCGCTCGCGCCGCGCGCAGCTGCTCGTAGGGAGAGCGCACCATGTTCTCGAGCGCCTCGACGACGAGCGACGCGTTCGACGGGATCGGCTCGGGCTCCCAGCCGTCCGGGCGCTCGGGCCGCTCGGTCTCGGGGCTCAGGTCCATGATCACCGCCAGCAGATCGGTGCCCGAAATTCCGTCGACCATGGCGTGGTGGGTCTTGGCCAGCATGGCCCAGCGACTGTCCTCCAGGCCCTCGACCACCCAGATCTCCCAGAGGGGCTTGGAGCGGTCCAGCTGTTGGGCCATGACGCGCCCGACCAGCTTGCGCAGCTCGCGGTCGCCTCCGGGCGCGGGCAGGGCGGTGTGGCGCAGGTGGTACTCGATGTTGAAGTGCGGGTCGTCGACCCACACGGGCCGGCCCAGCTCGAACGGGACCGTCTTCACCCGCTGGCGGTAGCGCGGGACCAGGTCGAGCTTGGCGTCCACCATGGCCACGACCTCTTCGAACGGGGGCGGCGGGCCCTCGAAGATGCCGACCGAAGCGATGTGCATGTGTGAGACGTCGTCCTCGATGTGCAGGAACGAGGCGTCCTGGGGGCTCAACCGGTCAGGGCTCATTCTCTCGCCCTCCCTTCACGGATGGTGTGCGCGCGAACCTACTACCGCGGCAGCCTTGTCCGACGAGGGACTAGCCGACGGAGGCGGCCGGCGCGGGCGCACCCAACGTGGCCAGGAAGGGAGTGGAGAGGATCCGCCGGCGGGTCTCCTCGTAGGCGGCCTCTATCACCCGGGGGCCGCGGTCCTCGGCCATGGTACGCAGACCCATCGCCCGCCGGCAGTCGTTCTCGGGCTCCAGGCTGATGACGGGGATGCCGGCTGCCTCCAGGCGCTCGATCTCGCGTTCCATGCGACGATGCACGGTCCGTCGCAGCAGCCCGTCGGGCCCGGCGGCCGTGCCCTGGGCGGCCGAGAGCGACGAGACCACGATGACGAGGTCCAGGCCCTCCGTCCGCAGGACGTCGGCATTGGTGACCGAGTGGACGCCGCCGTCGACGTACTCGGTGCCACCAATGGTGACCGGGCGGAAGTAGCCGGGGATGGCGCACGAAGCCAGTACGGCATCGGCCAGGCGGGCGTCGGGAGCGCCGGCACGGCCGAAGACGACGCGCGCCCCATCGGTGCGGCGGACGGCGCAGATGCGCAACCCGCCCGGCCAGCGGGCCCCCATGTGCTCGTCGAGGCCGCGGGCCCGTTCGGTGATGTCGATCCGGCCCTTGGGGATGAGGGTGCTCGCCGCCACCTCGGGCCGGAAGGCCAGGGGCCGGCGGGCGATACGCGCGATGAGCGACGGCGACGGAAGGTTCCATGGCCGCAGCAGCGACCCGAACGACGGTGTGGGCAGTGGGCCGGCGTCCGCCGGGAGGATGCGGCGCAGGATGGCGCCGCCCCGGCGCGATGTGGGCACGCCGTAGAGAGAGGCCGCCAGGTCGGTGGCGGGCACGCCGACGCGCAGCGCGGCACCGGTGATCGAGCCGGCCGAGGTGCCGACGATGATGGATGCGTTGCGGGGGTCCCATCCGATTTCGCGCTCCAGGGCGGCGAGAACTCCGGCCTGGTAGGCCTGACCGACCACGCCGCCCGCGCCGAGCACCAGGCCGATGGCGGGGCCTCCTCTCCGGCTCCCGAATCCCCCACGGACCACCTTCACCACCCCCTCTTTCTACCCGCCACCGCGCCTGTTCGCGTAGATTTTGCATAACGGAATTCGTCGTTCCTGCTGGTCGAATAAGCCCAATTCGACGTGCAACCCCGCCGCAACCCGGGTGCACCTGGCGCCGGGGGTTTGTTGGGCGACTCGCCGGCCAGACGGGGCCGCAACGGCGACGGCCGGGCGGGCGCGGACCAATGAGCCCGGTGCGCTTGTGGGTGCCCACCGTTACTGTTCGGGGCTGACATGGGGACCACCCGCGAAGAGCTGCACCGGCTCTCGGCGCACGTCCTTGGGCGCCGGCGCTTCGAGGTCAGCGGCCGCTTCGGCCTACGGTCGAGCCCCGGGGGCGTGGCCACGCCGGCCTTCGGGCCCGAGCCCGAGGTCCTGCGCACCGCCGGCATGGCCCTTATCCGGGAGGTGGGCTCGCGTTCGACCTCCCTCTCATTGGAGGGCTCGACGCTGGCTGGGCTAGCCGAGTTCGCCGGGGCCGATCTGGGTTCCGACTTCTCGGCCGGGCCGGCGACGATGCCGCTGGGCGACGTCGACCGGCCGCTCCTCCTCGACCGGGGGGAGCTGGCCGGCCTGGCAGCCTGGTTCGAACTGGGCTGGCGGGTGCTCGACCACTGCCTGGCGCAGCTGAGCGGGGCGAGCACGACGCTCCAGCTCTGGCCCGAGCACTTCGACGCCGGCACGGCGGTCGATCTCGGGCCGGTGAGCGTCAACCTCGGTTTCTCGGCCGGCGATGCGTTCGCCGACGAGCCCTACCTCTATGTCGGGCCGTGGGACGACCGGCGCCCGGGCGACCCCGCCTACTGGAACGCCCCGTTCGGCGCCTACACCACCCGGTCGCAGGCGGGCGACGCAGAAGCCTGCGAGGCCTTCCTCCGCATCGGGCTCGAGCGGCTCATGAAGGCGTAGCGCTCCGGTGCCGGTCCCGCTCCCCACGCCCGAGACGGTCAACCTGCAGCCTCCGGACGCCGAGGAGGCGCAGGTGCTGATGGATGCGGTGGCCAGCGCGGTCGGAGGAGGCCGCGCGTTGGCACCGGTGCAGCGGAGCCTCCTCGAGTCGCTCCTGTCGGCCATGACCGGCCACCGGGCGACCGTCCCCGACCTCCCGTCGATGACCCCCGCCGCCATCGCACAGAGCATGGCGAGGCGCGAACTGTCGTTCCGTACGCGCATGGTGCAGGTGATGCTCCTGTGCGTGCTGCTCCTGCACCCGATCCCCGAAGACGTGGCGGAGCGCATCGCCGCCACGTCCGCCGAGCTCGGCGTGGAGGACGGCATGGTCGACGTGGCCCGGGAGCTCGCGGACGGGTCGCTCGCCCTGGCGAAACAGGACTTCGTCCGCAACGGGTACGACGGGACCTGGCACGGCGAGGAGTCGGCGGCGGCGTTGCACTCGGCCCGGGAATTGCAGGCCTGGGAATTCTCGGTCGACGACGTGGAGCTGGCGGCGCAGTGGTCGTCGCTCGAGACGCTGCCGGCGGACAGCATCGGGCGCAAGGTCTGGGAGCTGTACCAGGCGCGTGGCTTCACGTTCCCGGGCACGCCGGGGTCGGCACCGCCGCTGCTGGCGCAGCACGACTGGGTGCACGTCCTGGCGGACTACGGCACGACGGTCGAATCTGAGGTCGAGGTGTTCGGGTTCATCTCGAGGGCGAACGACGACATGCACGCCTTCTCGTTGCTGGCCATGGTGATCGGGCTCTTCGAGACGGGCGAAGTGCCCCACGCGGCCGGGCTCTTCGACGCGTCGCCCGGGCACTTCTCGGGCGATCCCGGCATGGCCACACGCTTGTCGGACGCCATGCGGCGGGGCGCGCTGTGCCACGACCGCGAGACCGGCGCCGACAGCATCGACTTCCTCCGCCTGGACTGGTTCTCGGTCGCGCATGTGCCCTGTGCCGAGCTGCGCCAGCGCTTCCATCTCGTCGCCAAGGCGAAGGAGGCGGTGGCGGCCGGATCGGTCGGCCCCTGGGAGCGGGGCGGGATCAGCCCCTTCCAGATGAATGCCGGCCAGGCGATGGCGGCGGCCCGGGGTGTGCCCTACGACGGGCACGGTGCGTTGATCTGAGAGCTACGACTCGAGGAAGCGCAACACCGCCAGCACCCGACGGTGGTCGTTCTCCGAAACCGGGAGATCGAGCTTGGCGAAGATATTGGCCACGTGCTTCTCGACCGCGCCCTCGCTGACGACGAGCGCGTTGGCGATGGCCGCGTTGGAGCGGCCCTCGGCCATGAGGGAGAGCACCTCGCGTTCGCGGGCCGTCAGGACGGAGAGCGAGTCGGTGCGCCGGGTCGCGCCCATGAGCTGTGTCACCACCTCGGGGTCAAGTGCCGTGCCTCCGACCGCGACCCGTTCGAGGGCCTCGACGAAGTCGGCGACGTCCGCCACCCGGTCTTTGAGGAGGTAGCCGATGCCGGCGGCGTCGTCCGCCAGTAGGTCGGCGGCGTAGCGGGTTTCGATGTATTGCGAGAACAGGAGGATGCCGAGGCCCTCGTACTTGGCCCGGAGCTCCAGTGCGAGCCGCAGCCCCTCGTCGGTGTACGTGGGCGGCATCCGGATGTCGATCACGGCCACGTCGGGTGGGTTCTGCGCGATGGAACTGCGCAGCGCATCCGGATCGCTTACCGCGCCCGTGATGGCGAAGCCGCGGTCGACCAGGAGCTGGACCAGGCCGTCGCGCAGGATGGCCGAGTCCTCGGCGATGGCGATGCGGAGCGCGCCGACCATCAGACCGACAGCGGGAGGTCGACGGTGACGACGGTGGGGCCGCCTGGGGGGCTGACGATGTTGAGGCGGCCGTCCACGGCGCGGACGCGGTCGATCAGGCCGGCCAATCCGCTCGAGGACGAGC
>DATNLP010000383.1:0-3654 GCA_035602795.1 Acidimicrobiales bacterium
CGTTGACATCTGGAGCCACATTTTGCACCTCACCCGAGCCGGAACAGTCCGCCCGGTGATCGGCCGCCAGATCGAGTTCGCTGACGTTCCCGCCGGGCTCGAGGCCCTCGAGCGCCGCGAGACAACCGGCCGAACGGTGGTGCGCGCGCCGCCGAACGGCGATGAGGCTCCGGACGGTTAGCCAGCCCGTGGGCAAAGTCCGGTAGATGGGGTGGAACCGGACGGACCGGTCAGCCGGCGGGGGAGATAGGGTGCCGCCAACTGACGACGAAGACAGCGGTCACCACGTAAGCGGTTGGAAAACAAGCGCGAATCACCGCGGTTCGGGACCAAAGGCACTACTCGACGAGCACGAAGGCAAAGAGGCTTGAGGCGTGCCGGTTCTGTTCGCCCTACTGGCGGCATTTTCCAACGCCCTCAACGTCGTCATGCAGCACATCGCGAGTATCGGCGACCCCGAGCATTCGAAGGGCTGGCGCTTCATCCGTTACCTCCTGTCCAACCCCTTGTGGCTGCTGGGGTGGGTGGCGCTGGCGGGAGCCTTCCTCTTCCAGGCCATCGCCCTGCACAACGGAGCGATGTCGGTGGTGCAGCCGCTGCTGGTCACCGAGTTGGTGTTCGCACTCGTCCTGCGCTGGGTGTGGCTGCATCAGGTGATCCGGCCGTTGACTTGGTGGGCGGCCGCCGCCACCTGCGTCTCGCTGGGCCTCTTCATCGCAATGGCCGAGCCGAGTGGCGGCAGCGCGCTACCCACCAGCGGCGCCTGGGCGTCGGCCACTGTGGCCACGGCGGGGATGGCGACGCTGCTCGGAGTGTTGGGGATCGGCGGATCGCCCGCGAGACGGGCTGCGTTGCTGGGGGCCTCTGCATCCATGCTCTGGGCCCTGGTAGCCACGTTCATCAAGGCGACGACCGACACGCTGACGCAATTCGGTGTGGCCGGCATGTTCACGCACTGGCCGGTCTACGCGTTGGCCGTCACCGGCCTGGCGGCCGAGTTTCTGAACCAGGCGGCCCTCCATGTCGGACCGCTCAGCATCTCGCAGCCGTTCATCGTCATCGTCGATCCCGTGGTGAGCATCGCGTTGAGCGTGTGGATCTTCGGGGAGACCTTTACTGAGAACGTCGGCCGGCTCGCCCTAGGATCCTTCGCCTTCGCGGTCATGTGCGTGGCCGTCACCGTCCTGGCACGCACCGCCCCTGCGACGATGGATCCTGACCCGACTTCAACCGTGGCGGGGACGTAGCGAATGGCTGGGGACCTTGGGGCCGGTCATCTCCGGCGGGCTTCGAGAAGCCGCATTGAAGGCTTAGGCTGATCACGCCGGTACCAGATGCTCATCTCGGCCTTCGGCTTCCAACCGCAAGACAACGGCTTGACCCAAATATCTGTCCCGGGTTCGGCTTCCGTGTTGCGTACTTTCCAAATGACGATCGGAAGCTTCAGCGCTTCCCTACGCCTGGCCGGGGGCTTGTCGGGTTCGATGCAAGGCGACACCACGTTTCGAATCGATAGGTGATTCCTTCCTCCTGGCGATCGTCGCCCTGAGTGGCGAGTCGAAAGCTATCTCGGTAGGGCGGGAAGAACTTGGTGCAGTGGAAGTCGCCGACAACCTGAGTCAAGAGCAGTTCGTCGGCCTCGGCGATCGTCTCTGCGTAGACGGCGGCACCGCCGATCACCCATATGCCTTCGTCGGGCTGGGCAGAGACCAATTGATCGAGACTCCCCACAGCCCGAAATCCTCTGCGCAAGCGTCCAGATTCGGCCGTCAACACAAAGTTCTCTCTGTCATGCAGCGGAGCAGCAAACTCGTTGTAGGTGGCCCAACCCATCAGGATGACGCCGGTGGTGGTCTTCTCCTCGAAGTAGGCCGTGTCTCCGGGAAGCTTCCAGGGGATACCCGAGTCGGTGGCGATGCCCTGTCGAGAGTCGTTTGCTGCGATGAGACGGATCATGGCAGGCGAGGCTCCGAATCGACGGCGTCGGGCTGGACACGGGCAACCTATACCGAAGTCCCCTGAGAATCCGATTGTGAGCACGGTGTAGGAAAGTCCCTCGTCGGAGGGCCAAACTGGACCCTATGTCTGGCTCTGGAGTTCCTGCGTCGTGGTCGCAGGTGCGCGGGCCTTCGAGTGATTGAGCCGGCCAAAGAGAGGAGCTGTCCGATCCACATGGTTTCGGGCATTGAGGTTCCTAGCTCCCCATTGCTTCGGGACGAGGTGTCGGGTGGGGAAGTCGATCCCGCGCTGTTTGCAGCGGACCTCGGCGCGGCAGTCCGCAAGACGCGGAACAGAGGCCGCCCCCTCCGTTCAGTCCACGGGAGGTCGCAATTGTTGGATGTCGGCAACCCGTAGATTGAGGGAGAAGCACGTGGCAACCCCCGGTTCGTCGTCGAGCACGGCGATGTCAGGTTGTCATGGATGCTCCGGCGCACCGGACCGAGGAGGCCATGAGTATGGAGTATCTCGTCACGATGACGACGATCGTTCCGGATGGGACGACCGAGGAGGATGTCGACGACATCCGCACTCGCGAGGCAGCACGCTCAAAGGAGCTGGCGGCGCAGGGACATCTTCTGCGCTTGTGGCGCCCGCCACTGCAACCGGGTGAATAGCGATCGCTCGGGCTGTTCGCGGCCGAAGACAGCGATCAACTCGAGGGCGTGCTGGCGTCCATGCCCCTGCGGGTATGGCGCACAGACGAGGTCCTGCCCTTGTCGCCCCACCCGAACGACCCGGCACTCTCGAGCTGAGGGCTTGGCGCCGGCAGGAAACCTTGGAGGAGCTCATGAGCCCGACACACGAGAAGGTCGTCATCGTTACCGGCGGATCACAGGGCATCGGGGCGGGCATCGTCGCCGCGTACCGTCAGCAGGGTTGGGCTGTCGTTGCGATCGCCCGCACCATCAAGCCCAACCAGGACGACGACATCCTCACGATAAAGGCCGACATCACTGAGCCAGCGGCGGCCGATCGAATCGTCCGCGAAACCCTGGAGAGGTTCGGCCGAGTCGACACGCTGGTGAACAACGCCGGGCTCTACATCGGCAAGCCCTTCACGGACTACACCCCAGAGGACTACTGGTCCGTGGTCGGCGTGAATCTCACGGGTTTCTTCATGCTGACGCAACGAGTGATCGCCGCGATGCTCGAGACCGGTGGAGGTCACGTGGTAAACGTCACCACGACCCTCGTCGACAATGCGGATTCCAGTTCACCATCCGCGCTCACGTCCCTCACCAAAGGAGGCGTGGCGGCCGCGACGAGGTCCCTGGCGATTGAGTTCGCGTCGCGAGGCATACGGGTGAACGCCGTCTCACCAGGAGTTATCCGAACGCCCGTCCACGATGCCGCGGAATATGAAGGCCTGGGCGATCGCCAGCCCCTCGGCCACGTGGGACAGGTGAGCGACATCGTCACGGGCGTTCTGTTTCTCGAGTCGTCGCCCTTTGTCACCGGGGAAATCGTGCACATCGACGGTGGCCAGATCGCTGGTCACTGACCGGACGCTGAAACTGCACGAAAACCCCCGGGCTCAAGGCCGATCGCATGTCGTGGCTCCCGCGGATCGGTGTCCGCGCTCTTCTCAGATGATCGGACCGGCGTCGATCGCTTGCTGGTTACGGGTGACCCAGTTCTCGGTGCTCTCGACGA
>DATNLP010000387.1:0-2426 GCA_035602795.1 Acidimicrobiales bacterium
GAACGCCCCCGCCGCGGCCGGCCCCGGCGGCGCCACCGTCATCAGCCCGCGCACGGCAAGCCCGAGATCGCGCAGGCGCTCGACCAGCCCGGCCGCATCTGCGGGCGGGCACCCGTTGCGACCCGGCAGGCCGGTCGTGTCGACCTGGACCAGCACCGAGGCTCCCGGCGCGAAGCGGGCGATGCGTTCACCTTCGGACTCCCGTGCCACGCTTTCCCACATGCCGACGAGTGGCGCCAGGTCGGGCACCTTGTTTCGCTGCACGGCACCGAGGAAGTGCCACACGGCGTCCCCGACCGCCGCGGTCGCCTTCTCCACCAGCTCTGCGGCGTAGTTCTCACCGAGGTCCGGCAACCCTGCCTTTAGTGCCGCCTGCACGGCGTCCAGGCCGAAGCCCTTCGTGACGCCCACCACACGCACCCGGGAGGGATCGCCACCGGCACGCTCAATCCGCGTCCGCACGGTCGCCAGCCGCGCGGCGACCTCGTCGCTAGCGCAGGAACGAGGGGACGTCGAAATCGTCGTCGCCCAGGTCGAGCTGGTCCTCCGACCCTGTGGCATCGGCGAAGATGTCGACTGGCTCCGGGGTGTCGAAAATCGAAGCCACGCGGTCCGAGGAGGGCGGAGCCCCTTCCTCCCAGCGCTCGAACCCGGCGGCAATGACCGTCACCCGCACCTCGTCACCCATGTTGTCGTCGATGACGGCGCCGAAGATGATGTTGGCGTCGGGATGCGCGACGGCGTGGATGATCTCGGCCGCCTCGTTGACTTCGAACAGTCCCAGGTCGGAGCCGCCGGCGATGTTGAGCAGAATCCCACGGGCCCCTTCGATCGATGCCTCCAGGAGCGGCGACGTGATGGCTGCCCTCGCCGCGTTGGCCGCCCGTCCCTCGCCGATGGACGAGCCGATGCCCATGATGGCGGTGCCGGCGTTGATCATCACCATCTTCACGTCGGCAAAGTCCGTGTTGATGAGGCCGGGGACCGTGATCAGGTCGGTGATGCCGCGCACGCCCTGAAGGAGGACCTCGTCTGCCATCTTGAACGCGTTGACCATGCTCGTCTTGTCGTTCGAGACGGTGAGCAGGCGGTCGTTGGGGATGACGATGAGCGTGTCGACCTTGTCCTTGAGGATCTGAATCCCCTTCTCGGCTTGCATGGCCCGGCGCCGGCCCTCGAACGTGAACGGGCGCGTCACGACGCCGATGGTCAGCGCACCGAGACCCTTGGCGATCTCGGCCACGACCGGGGCCGCCCCGGTCCCTGTGCCACCACCCTCGCCGGCGGTGATGAAAACCATGTCCGAGCCCTGGATGGCCTCCTCGATGTCGCTGCGGTGCTCCTCGGCGGCCTGACGACCCACCTCGGGGTCGCTCCCCGCGCCCAAGCCACGGGTCAGCTGGCGCCCAATGTCGAGCTTGAGGTCGGCGTCGCTCATCAGCAGCGCCTGCGCGTCCGTGTTGGCGGCGATGAACTCCACGTTGCGCAGCCCGGAGTCGATCATCCGGTTGACCGCGTTGACACCCCCACCTCCGACGCCGACCACCTTGATCACTGCCAGGTAGTTGCCCTGGGAAGGCACGGTGGTCATGAACTCCCTCGTCTCCGGGTCGAAGTCGATCGCCGACCCATCGCTCGTTGATAGGTCCCGCCCCACGCCGCGAGGGACGTGCGACCGACCAGCCATCCCTGAACCTCTGGGGAAGGTTGATATTCACAGTCCGGCAACGTGGCCCCACCATACGGGGGGTGTTCGGGCAGGTCAAGCATCCTACGTCACCCTGCCGTCACGGTCGGAGCGTCGGGGACGCTGACGTCGATGACATCGCCGTTGTGCAGGGTCGCCCCGGCCAGTATCGACGTCACGTCCTCGTACTTCGCCGTGAGCTGAGTGGCCGTCCCGATATCCACCGCGATAGGCGTCGTCATGGACAGCTGGACCCACCCGGACGGCTCCAACGTGACGCCCGTCACCTGGGCCGCAAAGGAGGCCGGCAGCGTCGTCGCCACCCGGAGCCCGATGTCGTCGCGCGCCGGCAGCACCGTGCCGGACGCACCGGGCGCCTGCGGAACCGTCAAGAGCAACAGCCCGGCCGGCCGCCCTGCCGTGACCGCCAGAACGCGGCCGTCGGCGGCCAGCGTGTCCCAGAGTCCACCGGGCACGCTCACCTCCAGCCGAGGCACCTCCTCGGTCACGGCGATCCGCACCGAATCGGGCCACGACACCCGCACCGAGGCGGAGCGCACCCAGGGCATCTGTTCGATCCTCGCCGCGGCCGCACCGGCGTTGACGTCGAGCAGGGGCGGATGGGAGGCCAGCTCCGCCCGCGCCACCACTTGCGCCGCCGTCTCGTGCACGTTCCCGGTCACGTCGATGTGGCGAGCCGAGAACAGCGAGGAGTCGATGATGAACCAGGCGGCCGCGA
>DATNLP010000392.1:0-2751 GCA_035602795.1 Acidimicrobiales bacterium
GCTTCGCCGGCGCCGGCGGGGGAGCCGCCCCGGCCCGCCTGGCCCCGGGGCCCGACACGGTGCCCCTCCAGGTCGTGCGCCGTCCCACCGAACAGGCCCACCTCGTCTACGGGACGCGTTCGGTGTCGCGCTTCGACGAGCGGCGGTGGGCCCTCGCCGTGCTGAACCACGTGCTGGGCGGCGGGCTGTCGAGCCGGCTCTTCCAAAAGGTGCGCGAGCAGCGCGGGCTCGCCTACTCGGTGTGGTCGGAGCGTGCCGCCTACCAGGACGCCGGTTCGCTGGCCATAGTCGTGGGGACGGCACCCGAGCACGTCGACGAGGTGCTGCGCATCGTCAACGGCGAACTCGAGCTGCTGGCGGCCGACGGCATCACCGAGCGCGAGCTGGCGGTGGCCAAGGGCTACCTGCGGGCTGAGATGCTGCTCTCGGGCGAAGACTCGGGGGCACGCATGAGCCGCATCGGCGCGTCGCTGCTGCTGCACGGCGAGGTGCTGACGATCGACGAGGTGCTGGCCCGGATTGACGCCGTCGAGCGGACGCAGGTGTTGGAGGTGGCCCAGCAGTTGACCCGGACGCCGCGCACCATGAGCGCGGTGGGGCCGTTCGACGAGGACCTGTTCCGGTCGCACCTGCCTGCGATGGCCGCCCGATAGCCTGACCGCCATGCAGAGGGTCGCTGTGGTCGGTGCCGGCGGCCGCATGGGCCAAGAGGTGTGCCGGGCCGTCACGGAAGCGCCGGATCTCGAGCTCGTGGCGGCGATCGACCCGGCGCACGTCGGGGCCGACGCCTGCGGCCGGGCCATTGTGGGTGAGGTCAACGCCCTGTCCGACCTGGGCGCCGAGGTGGTGGTCGACTTCACCGTGGCCGAGGCGGTGCGCCACAACGTGCCCCACTACGCACTGCAGCGGGTGCATGCCGTCGTCGGCACGACCGGGCTGTCGGAGGCGGACGTGGCCGACATCGAGAAGCGCTTCGCCGGATCGGGCGCCAACGCCGTGGTGGCGGCCAACTTCGCCATCGGCGCTGTGCTGCTGATCCACTTCTGCAAGCTGGCGGCGCCGCACATGGACGGTGTCGAGGTGATCGAGCTGCATCACGACCTCAAGCGCGACGCGCCGTCGGGCACGTCGCTGCACACGGCGACGGCCATCGCCGAAGCGCGCCGCAGCGCCGGCAGCGGGCCCCTGCCGCCCGACCCCACGACGGAGGTGGTGCTCGAGGGCGCCCGGGGCGCGCAGGGCCCGGCGGGTGTGCGGGTCCACTCGGTGCGCCTGCCCGGCCTCGTGGCCCACGAGGAGGTCATCTTCGGCGCGCTCGGGCAGAGCCTGACCCTGCGCCACGACTCCTACGACCGGCGCTCGTTCATGCCGGGGGTACTCCTGGCCGTTCGTGCCGTACCCACCCACCCGGGCGTCACCGTCGGCCTCGAGGCGTTGCTGGGATTGTGAACCCCGAGGTCCGGGAGCGCCTGCTGCAGGCGACCTACACCTGCGTGGCCCGCTGGGGCTTGTCCAAGACGACGGTCGAGGACGCCGCACGCGAGGCGGGGGTGTCCCGGGCGACGGTGTACCGCTACTTCCCGGGCGGCCGCGACGAACTGCTTTCGGCCGTGGTGGGCTGGGAGTTCAACCGGTTCTTCGTCCGCCTCTACCAAGAGGTGCACGACGCCGACACGCTCGAGGAGGTCATGGAGCGCGGGTTGATGTTCGCCCACGCGGCGCTGGTCCAGCACGAGGTGCTCCAGCGCATCCTGGTGACCGAACCGGAGGTCCTGCTGCCCCGGCTGACCATCGAAGCCAACCAGATCCATACGCTGGTGGCCGCCTTCCTGGCGCCCTACCTGGTGCGCCACGGAATGGCCGAGGGCACCGACCTCGACCTGGCGGCGGACTTCCTGGCCCGCATGGTCCTCTCCTATATCAGCTCGCCGGGGCGCTGGGACCTGAACGACCCCGAGCAGGTGGCGCTGCTGGTCCGGTCCGAGCTGCTAGCCGGCATCCGATGAGCGACCGGCCTCCCGAGCCCGCCCCCACTCCGACCCCCGCCTGCTACCGGCATCCCGGGCGGGCGGCTTCGGTGCTGTGCGCGCACTGCGACCGGCCGATCTGTACGGACTGCATGGTGCAGGCGTCGGTGGGTTGGCAATGCCCGACGTGCACCAGCGAGGGCGCCCGCCGCTCGCGCCACGTGCCGGCGTTCACCCACACCAGCCGCACACGCACGGGCGTCGTCGGCTACACCAACCCGACCCCGCTCGTACTGGGCATCATCGCCGTCAACGTCGTTGTGTTCCTGCTCGAGCGATTCGGGACCGACACGGCGTTCGTCGACCGCTACGCCATGGAACCCGACTACGTCCACTACATGGACCAGTACTACCGGGTCTTCACCGCCATGTGGCTGCACGCCAACGTCGAGCACATCTTCTTCAACATGATCAGCCTGCTCATCGTCGGCCCGGCCGTCGAAGTGCTGTTGGGCAAGGTCCGCTTCGTGGCGCTGTACCTGATCACCGGCCTCGGCGGGAGCGTGGGCTCGTACCTCCTCGGCCCGCACAACGTCGCCGGCATCGGCGCCTCGGGGGCGATCATGGGTGTGATGGGCGCCTACGTGGTCATCGGCCTCCGGCGCCACCTGCCCATCGCTCCGGTCGTCGGCCTGATCGTGCTGAACCTGGCCATCGGGTTCTTCGGCAACATCGACTGGCGGGCCCACCTCGGCGGGCTGGCCACCGGGGCCGTGCTCGCCCT
>DATNLP010000411.1:0-2554 GCA_035602795.1 Acidimicrobiales bacterium
CCCAGCGACCGGTCCTCTGCCCCGTCGTCGAACAACAGCTTGGCCGCGGCCTCGGTGACCGCCTTGCTCGCGTCAGCGCGGCGCTGGACCGAGGCCTCGACCCCCGCCTGCGCCGCCTGATAGCGCGCCACCAGGGCCGAAGCGATGACACGTTCGTATTGATGGGCCACGACGCCGTTGGCATCCGGAAGGCCGAAGGGGGTGGGACCGTTGCTGCCACCGAGGAACTCGCTGGCCTCGAACAGCCCACTGTTCTCGTACTCGTCGACGGCGAAGTGGCGCAGGGTGTGCTGCACGGCGAGGTAGTCGTTCTGGGACGTCGAGACGTCGGATCGAGCGATCACCAGCTGCCAGTCCCGAGCGGTCAGCTGGTTCTGGTCGAGGCCGGTGGTCAGGATGGAAACCTCGTAGTTGTGCAGTTCCGACTTCACGTTGGAGAAGACGGAGAGGGCGGACGCCGTGTCGACAGCCGGCTGCGCCACGACCCCGGCGGTCCCGACAATGGCATTCAGGTAGCACGGTTGACCGTCGGCCGAGGGGGCGCACCACTGGCTCTGGTCGACGGTGGCGAGAAAACCTCCCGGCGGCGACACGTTGCCCTCCCGCAGCGCCGCGACGATTGGCCACATGTTGAACTGAAGCATCGTCGCGACCGTCGCGGCGCACCCGGCAGCCCAGTTGGCAAACGCGGGGAACCCGTTCGACGAATCGACTTCGGGCAGGGGCTGGTTGGCGGCGTTGGTGGTCCGGCTCGTATTGAACGGGTTGTACGCCGCCGTGTTGTTGGTGGAGCCGCCCTCGGCGTTTTGCCACGCCGCCAGATTGGAGACGTTGGCCTGGGTGGCCGGTGCCGACAATCCCTGCAGCACGCAGAGCTCCCACCCGCCGGGGAGCGGGGTCCCAACGGTCGACGCCACCGCGCCGGCGGGGCCGGCCGTCGCGGACCACGCGACCAAGGGCGCGATCAGGCCGGCCACGGTCAGCGCCACGGCAAGGCGGACGGTTGAGAGCAGGCGTGTCATGAGAGGTCGGTCCGAGGGGAGCGGCCCAGGCAGTGGGGACGCCTGCTGCAAGTGGGCCGGAGCGGAAGTGGCGTCAACACTTGCACGTCTGGTGCAGATTGCAACTCAGGAATTCTCGGCATTTCCCCCGGCCCCCTGAAGCGGTTCCATCCTCATTGAGGGAACCCTGGTCAGGGCCAGGCCTTTCGTTCCAGCCGCCACGGTTCGGATCTCGAGGCCCCAGCACCTGGTCGGAGGCGGGGTCGACCCGGCCGAGGAGCCTCGGGCTGGCCTCGCGCCAGGGTGGTGTTCCGGTGACGCGGGCGGGCGGGCGCCGCTTTGGCATGCCCGTCACGTCCAGGTTTCAGGGACTCCTGAACGCTCTCCCGACCCAGGGGCGCCTGCCCACGGAGAGCGGCCCTCGGCGGAGTAGAGCCCACACACCGGTGCGGACTCTTCCTTTCGCGGTGCCAGGTGAGGAGTCGCTCGGCGCCGATTGTTGCGAAGCCGTCAGCGAAGCGGTGGTGAACTTGGCCACCCGATCGCATCTTCGTCGCCGGGTTCGGCCTGGGTGCTAGCACGACCTGTTTGCACAGGCTGGCGCCATTGTCGGCGGGAACCGACAGGGACCAGACTCGCCTCAGGAGGTCATGTTGGCGGTCGTCAGAATGCTATTCCGAGCCGAATTCCGCCATCGCTGGCGCTCGTGGATGTACCTGGCCCTCCTCGTGGCCCTGGTCAGTGGGCTGGTATTGGCCGGGATGGCTGCAGGGAGACGAACAGCGTCTGCCTTTCCTCGGTACGTTGCGGCCTACGGCTCCGATGTCGAGGT
The DNA here is from genome assembly GCA_035602795.1 of Acidimicrobiales bacterium. GTDB lineage: Bacteria > Actinomycetota > Acidimicrobiia > Acidimicrobiales > RAAP-2 > Bog-473. The sequence continues at coordinate 1,834 of DATNLP010000411.1, forward strand.
GTTCAGCTTCAAGCCGATCCCTGCGATCGCGTCCCTTCCCGAGGTCGAGGAGTCGACGTCGGCCGTCATCCCGGCAAACGGACCTCCCGCCTGTAGTGGGTGCCGCCTGTTGGCCAACCAGAACTTCGGGATCGTGGGGCTCGCGCCGCAGGACCTCGCCGGTCATGTGAAGTTGCTGTCGGGCCGCATGCCCGACCAGTCGAACCCCTTAGAGGTTCTGGCCTCGTACACGATGCAGCGCGATCTGGGCATCCAGCTCGGCTCGCACATCCGCATCCGATTCGCCTCGGGGAGCCAGCGAAATGAGGTCCTGAACGGCGCCGAGATCACGCCTGACGGTCCCCTGTACGACTTCAAGGTGGTGGGTACCGAGGCATCCGAGGACGAATTCCCGGCCACCAGCAGCACGAACTACGGCCTGTACACCACCAAGGCGTTCATTCGTTCCATCAACGACAGGACGGTTTTTTTCCATGCCGACTTCGTGCGACTTCGCCATGGAGCCGCCGACATTCCCCGCTTCCAGGCCCAGGCCCGCCAGGACGGCGCGCCGGGCCTGACTGATCTCGACACCGATGCGGCCGCCGTCAACTCGTCCATCCGACCTCAGGCGGTGGGTTGGTGGATCCTCGCTGCGCTGACCTTCCTGGTTGGGCTGATCGTGTTGGCCCAGGCTCAGAGTCGTCAAGCGTCGGTCCATGAAAACGAGTACGGCACGCTA
>DATNLP010000437.1:0-3782 GCA_035602795.1 Acidimicrobiales bacterium
CTGCAACAGCGGGTCGTCCGGCCGCGGGAAGGGGAGCCGGTCGATGGTCACCAGCGACAGCGCCCGCCCGGGGATATCGACGCCCTGCCAGAAGCCGAGCGTGGCGAAGAGGCAGGAGGTCTCGTCCCGCGCGAACTCCTCGAGCAGCCGACCCTTCGGCAGCTCGCCTTGCAGCAGGAGCTGATAGACCAGCTCGCCGGCCAGCGCCACGGCGGCCGCCTCGGTGGCCCGGCGGCTGGTGAAGAGAGCCAGCGTCCGCCCGCCCGCCGCCTCGATCAGCTGAGCCAGCTCCTCGTGCAGCGCCTCCTCGGCCCCCTCCGAGCGCCGGTCGGGCAGATGCCGCGCCACATAGAGCAAGGCGTGGGAGCGGTAGTCGAACGGGCTGCCGACGTTGAGCTCCTCGGTGGCGAACCCATCGAGCCCGACGCGTTCGACCAGGCGGGGAGGGATGGTCGCGCTGGTCAGCACCGAGGTCACCTCGCCCCAGAGCAGCCCCGACAGGGCCGGCCCCACGTCGATGGGGGAGAGTCGCAGGCGTGCGTTGCGCCGCGTGCCGTCGACCCAGGCCACCTCGCCGTCGGTCCGCGACACCAGGCGGTGCAGGTCCTCGGCCAAATGGGCGGCCGCCGTGACGGCGCGCGTCTTGCGGCTGCCACGGTCGAGGTCCTGGGCGGCGTCGCCCAGGAGCGAGCTCTGCGAGCCGGCGCGTCGCAGGGCGTCGGTGAGCCGGCGCGCCAGGTCGGCTGACCGCACCAGCACCTCGGCCAGCTCGCGGTCGTCGGCCGAAGGCCCGGCCCGGTCGTCGAGCACCCGCGTGCCGACGCGTTCGCTCACCAGCGCGCCCAGCTGCTCGCCCAGGGCGCCCAGCGACTCCAGCGTCTCGACGTGACGCTCCTCGACCAGCGAGCGCGCCGCCGTCACCAGAGCGCGGAAGCGGCCCGACGTCACCTCCACGCCGAGGCTCGAGGTCATGACCTCCTCGAGCTGGTGGGCCTCGTCGAACACCACCACGTCGTGCTCGGGCAGCACGGCGCGGCCGCTGGCCAGATGCGCGCCGTAAAGATGGGTGTTGACCACGACGATGTCGGCCGCCGCCGCCCGGTCGCGGGCCGCTTCGGCGAAGCAGCTGCCGCCCGAGGGGCAGTTGAAGGCTCCGGGACACTCGCGGGGCCCGACGCTCAGCATGTTCCAGGCCCGGTCGGACGGCTCGAAGCTCAGGTCCCCGCGGTCGCCCGTCTTCGAGGTCTGCGACCACGCCACCAGTTGCCGGACCTGTTCGACGATGCCCTCGGGTGGGGCGGCCCGCTCCTCGGCACCGTCCGCCTCGGCCTCGCCGCCCTCGGCCCCGCCTCCACGCTCGTCGGGTGCGGCGCGCTGGTCGCCCAACTCGGCTTGCACGCCGCTCAGCCCTACCTCGGCCACCCGCTGGCGGCAGAGGTAATTGCTGCGCCCCTTCAGCACGGCGTAGTCCAGGGGCGCCGGCAGGCCCAGCCCGGCCTCGAGCAACGGCAGGTCCTTCTCCGCCAGCTGGTCCTGCAGGGCCTTGGTGGCCGTGGCCACTACGACCTTCTGCCCGCTCAGCACCGCCGGCACGAGATACGCCAGCGACTTGCCGGTCCCCGTGCCCGCCTGGACGGCCAGGTGGGTCCCCGTCACCAGGGCCTCGGCCACCGCCCGGCACATCTCCTGCTGCTCGGGCCGGTGCTCGCCGCCGGGCATCTGGGCGGTGATCTTGTCCAGGCCCGCCACGGCGTCGTCGCCGGCCTGCCGGGGGTCGCCCGCGCAGCTTCCCGGCGACCTGAGAGCGTCGAGGTCGTCGAACCCGTCCGCGTGGTCGTACTCGTCGTCAGCCGACACGACCTCGGGACCCGGGTCCCAGGACTCCACCATCACCCGATCATGCACCGCGCCCGTGACCGCCACGGGCCGATCGCCGCTCATGCGGGGGAACGGTCGCCCCCGCCGCGCCCGGGCGCGCATCCGCCCTGGCCAGGGCGGCGGGTCGCCCCCGCCCGGCGCGAGAGCTCAGTCGACCCGGGACGTCACGTCGACCACCACCTCGGTCGACAGGTCCTTGAAGGCCTGCTCCCCGAAGCTGGTCCACATCTCCACCGCCGGCGGCGGCATGTGCTCGAGCATGGCCGTCCGCTGTTCATCGTTCATCCGCTCCCGGATCAGACCGAGGATCAGCCAGATCTTGTCCCCGTCGAACGCGGCCATGCCGTGCCCGGGCAGCGCGCCCCACTCCTCGGGCGAGAGGTATTCCGCGGCCAGCGGGAGCGCATTGGTCTCCTCGTTCGTGAGGTGGAGCTCCAGATGGGCGCCGAGCGCGACCAGGCTCTCCTGCGTTGCCTGCTGCCCTGAGGCGCCGCCGCGCGGCCAGGCGGCCAGCGAATCGCGCGCCGAGCCCAGCAGGCTCAGTGCCTCCTGGTGCTGCTCGTCCAGTTCGTCGATCAGGGCGCCGGCGCCGTCGCATCGGTCGCGCAGCAGCGGGAAGACGAGCTTCTCCTCGCCGTCGTGGTGCGCCTCGAGGAAGGAGAGGACGTTCTCGTAGTAGTTGGCGACGAGCGCCGCCCGCGCCGCGTCGTCTGCGGCGACGCCCCCGACGAGCACGGGCGCCGCACCGAGCGTGTCGCGGAAGACGCCGTGCACGGCGTACATGTCGGTGACGTCGGGACGTGGTCCTGCAGCTGAATCGGCCATGGGCCCTCCTAGGTTTTCGCCTCCCCCAGGCTTCCCAGACCCCGGTCTTGCCACCCTAGCTGCCCTTGTCCGGCCACGCTGGGCCCGTCCGTCGGCCGAGTCGGTCGGTACGGGCGAGGTAGGTTCACCCGTTGTGACCTCGGCCCTCTCCGAGCCCCCGCCCGATCCCGTCCCGCCGGAGCTCGACCGCTCGCGCGTTCCCGTCCACGTCGCCTGCGTCATGGACGGGAACGGCCGCTGGGCCAGCGCCCGCGGGCTGCCGCGGACCGAGGGCCACGCCGCCGGCGAAGTCGCGCTGCTCGACGTCGTCAACGGCGCCCTCGAGATCGGCGTCAAGTGGATCACCCTCTACGCCTTCTCGACCGAGAATTGGCGCCGCCCACCCGACGAGGTGCGCTACCTCATGAACTTCAACCAGTCGCTGCTCATGCGCCGGCGCGACGAGTTGAACGAGAAAGGCGTGCAGATCCGCTTCGCCGGTCGGCGTGATTGGCGGGTACCCCGACGAGTGCTCAAGCGCATGGACGAGTCGATCGAGCTCACGAAGCACAACCGGCGCATGGTGATGACGATGGCGTTCAACTACGGCGGCCGCGCCGAGATCGTCGACGCCGTGCGCGCCCTCGTCGCCGAGGGGACTCCGGCCAACAAGGTGGACGAGAAGGCGATCCGGCGCCATCTCTACTTCCCCGACATGCCCGACCCGGACCTGGTGATCCGGACGTCGGGCGAGACGCGCATCTCGAACTTCCTGCTGTGGGAGATCGCCTACAGCGAGCTGATCTTCCCCGACATCCTCTGGCCCGACATGCGCCGGCGTCATCTCTACGAGGCCGTGATCGAGTTCCAGCGGCGGGTGCGCCGCTTCGGGGCCGTCACCCCCTGAGCCGTCGCCCGGCCGTCACCCCCGCACCCCGCCGGATGCGAGAATGGGGGGTCCTATGAGCCTCAGCCGGATCGCCGTGGCGGCCGGGATCGCCCTGCTCACCGCCTTCGTCCTGGTGGTGTACCTGGCCGGTCCCTACGGCCTGCGCACCGTGATCATCGTGATGGTGACCATGGCGGCGCTGGTCGGAGCC
>DATNLP010000448.1:0-2925 GCA_035602795.1 Acidimicrobiales bacterium
TGCTCCCTCCGAAGAGGCTTTTGACGCCCCGCTCAGCCCGCCGCCTCTCGGCGACGAACCGGGGCCTGCTACCGGGCTTTCCGGCTCCTACCCGGGTGGGACTTGCACCCACTGGTCTGGTCCAGCTTCCAGGACGCAACATCGGCCGAACGTAGCGTGGGGCGGACGGTGACGTGCGGACCGGACGGCCCTCTACAGTTGTCCGGTGCGCTTCCCGGCCTACCTCCTGGCGAAGTCCGGTGCAGTGATCCGCCCATCGGTCGTCCAGCTCTCCGAGGACGACCTCCCGGCGGGCGAGGTCCTGATCCAGGTCGAGTGGTCGGCCATCAATTTCAAGGACGCCATGGTGACCCGGCCGGGCAACCGGGTGGCCCGCCTCTTCCCGCTGGTGCCCGGCGTCGAGCTGGCCGGCCATGTCGAGGAGAGCACCAGCCCTGACTTTGCCGCCGGCCAGCGCGTCCTGGTCCAGGGCTACGACCTCGGAGTGGCGCACCACGGTGGGTTCGCCGGCTTCGCCCGCGTCCCGGCGGACTGGGTCGTCCCGCTGCCCGACGCGCTCAGCACCCGCCACGCCGCCATCATCGGGCTGGCGGGCTACACCGCGTTGCTGTCACTGCACCGCCTGCTCCGGCACGGCTCGACGCCCGACGACGGACCGGTCCTGGTGACCGGCGCCTCGGGTGGCGTGGGGAGCGCCGCGGTGGCGCTGTTGGCCCACAACGGGTACGAGGTCGTGGCGTCCTCGGGCAAGACGGCGGAGCAGGACTACCTGAAGGAGCTCGGCGCGTCACGCGTGGTCGGCCGCCAGTTCACGGAGGACGACGGCCGGACCCTGGGCCCCCAGATGTGGGGAGCCGTCGTCGACTGCGTCGGCGGCATGGCCCTGGCCGAGGCGCTGCGCACGGTGCGCTACGGCGGCGCGGTGGCGGCCAGCGGCCTCACCGGAGGCAACGACCTCACGACCACCGTCTATCCCTTCATCACCCGCGGCGTGGCGCTCCTCGGCATCGACACGGTGGCCACGCCGATAGAGGAACGACGCGCGCTGTGGTCGGAAATGGCGGACACCTTCCCGGTGCAGCACTGCGACGACATGGTCAACGAGGAGATCGGGTTGGACGGGCTCACGGCGGCCCTGGACTGCGTGCTCGATGCCGCCGTGCGCGGGCGCATCCTGGTGGCACCCGAGCGGTGAACACGGGCCGGGAGCGGGCGCCCCGGCCCCATCAGGAGTAGACGGGCGAGACCCGGATGGTGCCGTTGGCGCACGGCGCGATCTGGAAGGAGAACGAGGGCGAGGCGGTCGACGCGCCGGGCATCGTCACGGAGGCCGCCTCGGACTCCGGACAGCCCGTCTCGTTCCCGACGGGGACATCGGAGTACTGGTAGGCGAACTGCGCCGTAGACGCAGGTGCGATCGACACGGCCGACGGGGCGGCGCTGGCCTGGGGTGAGACGTCGACCGTCAGGCCGTTCACCATGGTGACGGTGATGGGGGCGCCGCTCCCCGACATGAGGGCGATCACGGGGTAGCCGTTCGCCGTACAGGCCGTCGAGCCGGCGTTGGTGACGGTGATGGTGCCGGTGATCGTCCCGGCCGCACCCTGCGATTGGCCGGGGCTGGCCGTGACCTTGGTGCAGGCGGTCGTCGTGGCCGAGCCCGACGTGGTGGTGGTCGAAGGCGGCGCCGAGGTCGAGGTGGTCGACGACGAGGTCGTCACCGACTGGTGGTGCGACGTGGTGGTGGTGGTGGTCGTTGCCGGCGTGTTCGAGTTGCTGCAGGCCGCGACGAAGAGGGCGACGCCCGCCAGCGCGGCGAGCGCCCATCGGGACCGGTTCACCCCTCGAAGTCCTCCGGGCGCACGGAGTCCAGGAACTGGCGGAACTGGCCCACCAGCTCGTCGGGGGTGTCCTCTTCGTCGTCCTCTCCCTCGAGCGTGAGGATGATCCCCTCGGACTCCATGAGCTCGTCCGAGACGAAAAGGGGCGTCTCCATGCGGACCGCCACCGCCACGGCATCGGAGGGCCTGCTGGACACAATGGTGCGCTGACCGTTCTGCAGGAGATGCATCTCGGCGTAGTAGGTCGAAGACCGCAGCTCGGTGATGATCACGCGCTCCACCGTGATGTTGAGCGCGCCGAGCATGTCCTTCATCAGGTCGTGTGTCAGCGGCCGCGGCATGGTGACGCCCTGCAGCGCGTAGGCGATGGCGGTTGCCTCGGGGCTCCCGATGAAGATCGGGAGCGTGCGCCCCTCACCCTCCGTCTCCTGCAACAGGAGCACCGGGGTGTTCGACTGCAGGTCCACCCTGACCGCACGGAGTAGCACACGGACCATGTATGAAATGTAGCGCCAGATGCGCCCCGTCAGCCCCCCAGGTGCCGCCGGAGCGCCTGCCGCAACAGGGTGGCCCGCATCGACTGCCCCAAGGAGACCAATTGCTCGGCCGCCTCGACCGCCCGCTGGCGGGACTCGGGGTTCCGCTGGCGGAGCAAGGGGATGACCACCTGCTCTATCAGCCCCACCTCCCGGTCCACCGAGTTGCGGTAGGAGCGAAGATGGCGTGGTTCGATCCCGTAGGCCCGGAAGTCGGCCGCCACCTTGGCCATGGTGAGGGCGTCCTCGTCGTAGGTGGGGATACCGGCCACCATGACCGGCTCGATCAGGCCGAACGACTCGAGCCCCGCTACCTCGCCGGCCGAAAGGCCGCAGGCGCCGCACAACTCCTCGACGGTGAAGCTGGCCCCGGTCTCGATGCCGTTCGTGGCGCCACCCGGAGGCGCCTTCGACCCCTGGCCCGCGTCCGGGCCCGGCTTCGGCGGCGCGGCGGCCTGCTCGGCCCCGGGAGCCCCCGCCGGCGGCGGGGAAGGCGCCGGCGTGCCTGCGCCGCCCGCGCGTGGTGCGTGGGCATCCGTCGGGCCGGC
>DATNLP010000454.1:0-17016 GCA_035602795.1 Acidimicrobiales bacterium
TGCTCCCTCCGAAGAGGCTTTTGACGCCCCGCTCAGCCCGCCGCCTCTCGGCGACGAACCGGGGCCTGCTACCGGGCTTTCCGGCTCCTACCCGGGTGGGACTTGCACCCACTGGTCTGGTCCAGCTTCCAGGACGCAACACCCTACGAGCGTACGGGCACCCCGATACGCTCCCGGGTCATGGACTACCGGCACCTCGGCGGCTCGGGCATGCTCGTCTCGGCTCTCGCCTACGGCAACTGGATCACCCACGGCAGCCAGATTGAGGAGGAGGCCGCGGCGGCGTGCGTCAAGGCGGCCCTGGAGGCCGGCATCACCACGTTCGACACGGCCGACGTCTACGCCCTCGGCGAGGCCGAATCGGTGCTGGGGCGCGCCCTGAAGGGCGTGCCGCGCGACTCCATCGAGATCTTCACCAAGGTGTACTGGCCGACCGGCCCCTATCCCAACAACCGCGGCCTGTCGCGCAAGCACATAATGGAGTCGCTGCACGCGTCACTCGAGCGGCTGCAGACGGACCACGTCGATCTGCTGCAGGCGCACCGCTACGACTACGAGGCCCCCCTGGAAGAAACCCTGCGCGCCTTCGACGACCTGGTGCGCCAGGGCAAGGTGCACTACGTCGGCGTCTCGGAGTGGACGGCGGAGCAGATCGAGGACGCACTGCGCCTGGCCGACGAAATGGGGTTCGACCGCATCGTGTCCAACCAACCCCAGTACTCCCTGATTTGGCGGGTCATAGAGGCGGACGTCATCCCGCTGTGCGAGAGGGAGGGCGTGGGGCAGATCGTGTGGTCCCCGCTGGCCCAGGGCGTCCTCACCGGCAAGTACCTGCCGGGCGGGCCCGACGCGCCGGCCGGATCGCGGGCCAAGGGGCCCGAGGGGTCGGAGATGAGCTGGCTGCTGCGCGACGAGGTGCTCGACCCGGTGCAGGCCTACGCCGAGCTGTGCCGCGAAGCGGGCTACACGCCGGCGGCCGTCGCCTTGGCCTGGGTGCTGGGCAACCCGAACGTGAGCAGCGCCATCGTCGGCGCCAGCCGGCCCGAGCAGATCTTCGAGAACGCCAAGGCGCTCGACGTCACGCTCGAGGAGGACTTCGTGGAGGCTCTGGAGAACGCCCTCGAGCCGACGACGCTGTTCGACCCGGCCTTCACGTTCAGCCCGGCGAGCCGAAACGAGATGTGAACTGGCGCACCTCCAGCGTGGAGTGCGTGCGGTGCTCCTCGAAGACGCGGGTGTAGCCCGTGTGGGCGATCCGCCAACCCGCACCGGTCAGCAGGTAGCGGTCGTCGTAGAAGGCGGTGCCGCCGATCTCGACGTCGGCCGACGGCACGATCACGCGGTCCTGCAGATACCAGGTGCCCGAGGCCGTGGTGTCCGAGGTGAAGGAGATCTCGGGATGATGGCCGTGATGCTCGGTGACGATGCCCGGGTCACCGAGGACGCTCTCGAGCCACCGCACAATGGCGGCGCGCCCCTCGAGCACCGTCTTGCCGTCCTCGTAGGCGGCCGTGGCGTCATCGGTCAGCAGCTCGCCCAGCCGGTCGAACTGCTTGAGGTCGAGGTGGCGGAAGTAGGCGTACTTCACACGACGGATGGCCTCGAGCTCGACCGCGGTATCCATGCCCGCTCCCCTTTCGTCCGGCGCCGGGCGTTGCCGGGGCCGCGGCCAGGGTAGTAGGAGCCGGACTTGGCGGCCGGTGCCGGCGCCGACCAGCATTCCCCTGTGCCGACCGCCCCCGAGCGCCAACGCCTGGCCGCCTACGGCGTGCTGCGCGACGAACGCGGCCGCTTGTTGCTGGCGCGGGCGTCGCCCGCCCTCACCCTGCGGGGTCGCTGGTTCCTGCCCGGGGGTGGCGTGCAGCACGGCGAGGAGCCGAGAGAGTCGGTGCGGCGGGAGATCGAGGAGGAGTCGGGCCTGGCCGTCTCCGTCGGGTCCCTCCTCGACGTGCTCTCCGACGTGCGGACCATCCCCGACGGCACCAACCTGCATACGGTCCGCCTGATCTTCGGCGTGGACTCGTGGGAAGGCACCCTGCGCGCCGAGGTGGGCGGTACGACCGACGCCGTCGCCTGGTTCACCCGCGACGAGCTGGCCGACCTGCCGCTGGCGCGCTACGTCCAGACAGTGGTGGACACACTCCTGTGACCGACGAGCAGCACCACGTCGTCATCATCGGGTGCGGCTTCGGCGGCCTCTTCGCCGCCCGGGCGCTGAAGCGGGCACCCGTGCGGGTGACTGTCATCGACCGGACCAACCATCACCTGTTCCAGCCCCTGCTCTACCAGGTGGCCACGGGCATCCTCTCGGAGGGGCAGATCGCCCCCGCCATCCGCGACGTCCTGCGCCGAGACCGTTCGCTGCGCGTGCTCCTGGCCGACGTGCAGCGCGTCGACATCGAGGAACGCCTGGTCCACGCCGAGGCGTTCGGCCAGCCGATGTCCATTGCCTACGACAGCCTCATCGTGGCCGGCGGGGCCACCCCCTCGTACTTCGGTCACGACGAGCTGCGTGCGCAGACGTGCAGCCTGAAGACGCTCGACGACGCGCTGGCGCTGCGTGGGCACATCTTCGGCGCGTTCGAGCGGGCGGAGGAGGAAAAGGACGAGGAGGCCCGCCGCGCCCTGATGGCCTTCGTCGTCGTCGGCGGCGGCCCCACGGGCGTCGAGATGGCGGGCCAGCTGATCGAGCTCTCGCGGCGCGCCCTGCACCGCAACTACCGGGTGATCGACCCGCGCCAGACCCGGGTGGTGCTGGTCGAGGGCACCGACCGGCTCGTGGGGACGATGGGACCGCGGTTGTCGCGCCTGACCGAGCGCGCCCTGACCCGCCTGGGCGTGGAGCTCCACCTCGGCGCCATGGTCACCGACATCGACGAGACCGGGGTCGTCCTGACGAAGCAGGACGGCGAGGTGGTCCGCATCACGGCCGCCACCAAGGTGTGGGCCGCCGGCACACGGGCTGCGGGCCTGGGCGCCGCCATCGCCGAGTCGGCCGGCGCCGAGGTCGACAAGGGGGGGCGGGTGGTGGTCGAGCCCGACTGCTCGCTCCCGGGGTACCCCGAGGTGTTCGTCGTGGGCGACCTGATGGCCCTCGAGGACCTGCCGGGCGTGGCCGAGGTGGCCATGCAGTCGGGGCGGCACGCAGCGCACACCATCGTGCGCCGCCTGGAGGGCAAGCCGGCCCGGCCCTTCCGCTACCGCGACTTGGGGACGTTGGCCGTGATCTCGCGGTTCGGGGCGGTGGCCAAGGTGGGACCGCTGCGCATCGGCGGATTCGGCGGCTGGCTCATCTGGCTCGTCGTCCACATCACCTTCCTCACCGGGTTCAAGAACCGGTTCGGCGCGCTGGCCCGCTGGGCCGTGAGCTTCGTGGGCCGTGGCCGCTACGAGCGGGCGCTGACCGGGAACTGGACGGCCGGACCGGAGCCCGCGCGGGATTCTGCGTAAGGTTCAGCCGGAACCGAGAAGACGACCCGCCGGGGGGCGACCCATGCCGATCACCGTGACACCGACAGAAGGCCTGAGCGACCACATCAACGACATCCGGCTGCGCACGGCCCGGGTTGTGAACGACCTCATTTTGCCCAACGAATCGCTCCTGTGGAGCACGCGCCGGGGCAAGGCCACCGACGAGGCACGGGCTGAGGCCAAGGCCCTGCGACAGGAGATCCAGGAGACCGTAAAGAGCGAGGGGCTGTGGGCACCTCATTTGCCGCCTGAGTACGGCGGGATGGGCCTCGACTTCATGGCCCACGCCTACATGAACGAGATCATGGCCTACGCGGTGGGGGCGGCCTCCCTCTTCGGCGTGGTCGCACCCAACTCGGGCAACCAGACGATTCTGGTCAAGTACGGCACGGAGGAGCAGAAGAGGAAGTGGTTGCTCCCGCTGGTCGAGGGCACCATGCAGTCCGGCTTCTCCATGACCGAGCCGGAGAACGCCGGCTCGGACCCGCGTTCCATTCAGACGACGGCCGTGCGCCAGGGCGACGAGTGGGTCGTCAACGGGCACAAGTGGTTCACGTCCAACGGCCTGGCCGCCGACTTCTTCATCGTCATGTGCCGGGCCAAGGAGTCCGACGACGACGAGAGCCCCGGCCGCATGGTCCAGATCATTGTGCCCACCTCGACGCCGGGCGTGGAGATCGTCCGGGGCATCGGTATTTGGGGCGCCTCGACCTCCGACCACTGCGAGGTGCGCTACGACGACGTGCGGGTGCCGCTCGACAATGCGCTGGGGCAGGTGGGCGAAGGCCACCGCGCCGCCCAGGACCGGCTGGGCGCCGGGCGGATCTTCCACTGCATGAACTCGGTGGGCCAGATGTGGCGCGCGTTCGACCTCATGGTCGAGCGCCTGCTGACCCGAGAGGTGCACGGCGGCCTGTTGAAGGACAAGCAGTTCATGCAGGGCTTCGTCGCCGACAGCTACATGGACCTGCAGTCGGCCCGGCTCATGACGATCCACGCGGCCGAGAAAGTGGACCAGGGCGATCCCCAGGCCCGCACCGACATCAGTGCGATCAAGGTGTTCGTGCCCGCGGCGTACATCCGCGTCGTCGACCGGGCCATTCAAGTCTGGGGTGCGGCCGGCGTGACGAGTGACCTCCCGTTGGCGCAGATGTACCTCGGCGCGCGCACCCTGCGCCTGGCCGACGGCCCGGACGAGGTGCACCGCATCCTGATCGCGAAGAACGTCCTGCACCACTACGAGAAGGGCGACAGCTGGGACTTCGCCGGTTGATGGCCTGGGAGGCGGGCCCGAGTGTCTCCGTCTTCGCCGACGGGCTCTTCACCGGCAAGGTGGCCGTGGTCACCGGCGGCGGCACCGGCCTCGGGCGCGAGGTGGCCCATGCCGTGGCTCGACTGGGCGGGGACGTGGTCGTCGCCGGTCGCACAGCGGCCACCCTCGACGAGGTGGCCTCTTCCATTGCGGCGAGCGGTGGGACCTGCCTGGCCGTGCCCACCAACATCCGCGACCCCGACCAGGTGGCAGCGCTGCGCGACACCGTCTACGAGCGCTTCGGGCGGGTCGACTGCCTGGTGAACAACGCCGGCGGCCAGTTCCCGGCCCTGCCCACTGCGGTCAGTGACAACGGCTGGCGGTCCGTGATCGACCTGAACCTGAACGGCACGTGGAACATGACGAGCCGCTTCATGGTGTCGATGGCCGAGGCGGGATGTGGCTCCATCGTGAACGTGGTCCACACCTTCTCCTTCGAGCGGGGGGCACCGTGGTTCGTCCACTCCGGCGCGGCGCGGGCCGGCGTGGTGAACATGGTGAAGACGCTCGCTCCCTATCTCATGCGGCGCGGCGTCACCATCAACGCCTTCGCGCCGGGCGTCTTCTCGACGCCGGGACTGATAGCCGCCGAGCTCGAGGCCGTCGGCCACACCGAGGAGACCTTCACCGACGAGCTGGTGGCCGAGGGGACGACGGTCCGCCTGGGCACGGTGGACGAGATGGCCGCCATGGTGCTCTACCTGTGCTCCCCCGCCGCCCGTTACGTGTGCGGGTCGACGATCGTCGCCGACGGGGCGTCGATGCAGACGAACTGGGTCAGCCTCTTCCCCGAAGACGCGATGTAAGGGGCGCCCGCCCGGCCCTGTTCGCAACCCACCAAAGCCCCGCGGGACCGCAACTGCGGGTGGCGCCGGAACCGGCCGGGTCAGAGGTACACCACGCGGTGGACGAACGTGACCGCCCACAGGACGCCCATGAGCACGGCGAGCGCCCGGAGGTTCCGGTCCGAGTCGAGCAGCACGACGGCGGACAGCACGTAGAGGTCCTCGAAGCCGCGGAAGTCGGCGTGGCTGTCCCAGAGCGTCGTCGTCAAGCAGATGGCCAGCACCGCCGCCACCGCCCACGCCCACTTCTCCGCGGGCCGGGCCCGCGACCGCGACAGCGTGAGGCCGGCCACCACCACCACGGTGCCGAGCGCCACCAGCTCGGCCAGCCACACGGCGGCATGTTCCGACGGCAGCTGACCGAGATTGTCGGCCAGGGCCTTGGCCATGGAGACGAAGGGATAGGTGAGGTTGTTCTCCCCGTCCGAGCCGATCGGGATGGATCCGTAGACGGCCCACCCGATGGCCTGCCACGCCGCGTAGAGCGCGACGGGAAGGATGAACGCCAGATCGGCCCGGACGGGCCGCCGCCGTCCCCGCACCACGTCGCCCACGGCGACGAGAACGACCCCGGCCACGACGACCAGCGCCGTCTCGCGGCTGAGGACGGCGGCCGCCAGGGCCAGCCCGGCCCACACCGGTCGGCCCCGACGCAGGCTCAGCAGGCCGGCGACGACGAAGCACGCCTCGCAGATCTCCGTGAGGTCGCGCCCGAGGCTGAACAAGAAGCCGAAGTACCCGGCGACCAACAGGCCCCAAGCCGGCCGCCGCCCGCAGTCACGGGCCACCAGCGCCGCCAGCCAGGCGAGCGCGGCGAGGGACACGACGTTGACCGCTACGAGGGAGTACGGGACGGCCGTCTGCTGGCCGGCCGCCAACAGCCACGCCAGTACCGGATAGGTGATGCGCTGGATGCGGTAGCCGTTGTCCAGCGTGATGCCGTACGCGGTGCGATGCAGGTTGGCCGGGTCGAGCGCCAGGCGGTAGTAGAACTGCCCGTCGTAGCCCCCTCCGGGCACGATGGTGATGCCGCGCGGGACGTGGTGCACCAGCGCGAAGGCCGAGCCGACGTCGATGAAGCGCGTGATGTCCCCGTGCGCCACCACGGCGAGACGGGCCACCACGAAGGCCGCGGCCAACACGGCGACGCCCACGGCCAGCCGAACCGGGCTGTCGAGGGCGCGCTCCACGAATCCGTGCGGCCGCACGGAATGCACTTAACTGACGCAGCTGTGAACCCTCTGGGCGCCCGCTGGCGCCCCAGTGTGACCGACGAAGGGGCGGTTCGTCACCGGCGTTGCTCCCGGTGAGGGACAGGTCAGATCAGCGAGAGGACACCCGCGCCCGGGCCGTACAGACCCACCCCAACTCGTAGACCTGCACGTCCACGTCGCCGAAACCGGCCTCGTGCAGCCGCCCCGGCAGGTCGTCCGGATCGATGGGGTTGTACGTGTCGCCTTCGTGGAAGGCCGCCGTGCCCTCGTTGTAGACGCCGTCGGCCGCGACCAGCACGCCGCCGGGCACCAGGACACGGGCCAGCTCGGCGAACACTCGGTCCTGCTGGGCCGGCGGTGCGATGTGGTGCAGCATGTGGAAGGAGGCGGCCCCGGTGAAGCGGCCGTCGTCGAAGTCCAAAGCGGCGGCGTCCCCGAGCACGACGTCCACGTTGGCGTGCCGGCCCGTGAGCGCCGCGGCCAGACCCTCGTCGATCTCGACCGCCGTGAGGTGCGGCGTCCTGGTGCACAGCACGTCCGTGGTGAAGCCCGGTCCGGGACCGATCTCGATGGCCTCGTCGCCCAGCTCCACCCCGCGCAGCGCCACCGGGAGGATGGTCTCGTGCACCAACTTCCGCCAGTCCTCGCTGGCGCAGTACTCCATGTGGGCGGCGTTCATGTCGCGGCCCCACTCACCCCGGTGCTTGAACCTGGTACTCGTCCTTCCACCAGCGCGCCGCGCCGACCTCGGCCGGGTCGGTGCGCAGCGCCGGGTCCTGGCCCAAGTCGGCCGGCGTGGGCCCGATGCGCTCGGCGATGGGGCGCAGCGCCTCGAGGTCGAAGCCGTAGCAGCGGGCGGCCGTCTCGCCGAGCAGCTGGCGGGCGTCCTCCACCGGGATGCCACCGAAGTCGCCGCGGAGGCGCTCCTGGGTGTGCGGCCACGTGCCCTCCGGGTGGGGGTAGTCGGTGCCCCACATCACCACGTCGCAACCGAGCACATGGCGGCGACGGATCTCTTCTTTCGACATGGTCGAGGCGCCGATGAAGATGTTGTCGCCGAAGTAGTCCGACGGCAGCCTCGAGATCTTGCCCTTGAGCAGCGCCGCCATCTTCTTGGTCGTGTGGCCCCCGCCCATGTACTGGTCCCACTTCCACATCATGTCGGCCGCCCAGTAGGCCGCCGCCTCGGTGACGACGTACTTGAGCCGCGGGTAACGCTCGAAGACACCCGAGAACAGCAGGTGCCACATGGGCCGCGCCGCCCACCACACGACCTCGGCCAGGTAGATCCCAATGTTGTCGTTGTACTCGTCCTGCGGCGCCTCGCCCGAGTGCGTGTGCACCGGGAACCCGGCCGCCTGGCAGGCCGCCCATACCGGGTCGTAGTCCGGATGGTTGTAGGGCACCAGGTCGTGCCACATCGTCGGCACCATGATCCCGCGAATGCCGGGCTGCTCCGCCAGCCATTCGATCTCGTCCACCGATCGCTGGACGCCGTGGGTGATGGGCACCAGCGCGATGCCGCCGTGGCGTTCGGGGCTACGTGCGCACATGTCGGCGAGGAAGCGGTTGTGGGCCCGGGCGCCGGCGAAGGCGAGCTCGGGGTCGGCGATGGCGCCGGCGGACAGGCCGGCCCCGAACGGCGGAGACGCCATGCCGGTGATGGCGTCGGCGTCGGCGAACATGACCTCGGCCGTCACGCCGTCGGCATCGAGCTCCTTGTCGCGCTGCTCGATGTCCCAGGCGCCGCGCAGCCCCTCCTCGTTCTCCGTCTCCCAACCCATGATGTAGTCGTAATTCATCTGGAGTGCCTGGTCCCGGTTGGCGTGGCGCTCGGCCAGGTACTCGTCGAACTGCGGGTGGTACTTGGCGTCGAGGAAGGGCCGGTACTCCTCGCACGGCAGCCCGGCGTGGGCGTCGGCGGAAATGATCAGGTAGCGGTCGCTCATCGCTTCGCCCCCAGGACGGAGAGGTCGTCGTAGCGCTGGTGGATGAAGGGCTCGAGGCTGGAACGGGGCACCGGGCCGATGACACGGCCGACCTGGGTGGAGGCCCGCTCCGTCCAGTTCAGGTCGACCATACGCCGAACGACCAGGTCGGCCACCGGGTCGAGCGGCGCCTCCTTCAAGATGAGATCACCGTCGATCCCCTCGTGCACCCGCGTGCGCTCGGTCTTCTCGCCGTAGACGAGCAAGGGGTCCTGGTCGAGGACGCCGGCCTGCTCGCATGACGGTGAGAGTTTGAACCAGAAGTCGGTCTTCTCGAGCTCGTAGTTCTGGCGCGTCTCGCTGATGCGGCCCACCACCTCGCAGACGACTGAACCCATGCGGGCGATGCGCGCCGTGACGCTCTCGCCGTCGCGCTGCACCTCAACCTCGGCCAGCTTCTTGGGCTCGCCGTTGATCTCGCGCCCCCCGATGAGCGACTGCTCGGTCGTCATGGGCATGAAGATCGGGTACTCGCCCAGGCGGTCCCGGTGGCGGGCCTGCACGCCGATCCAGCCGGCGCCGAACACGGGCAGCCCGGGCATCTCGACCCGGGTGATGGTGATGCGCACGAGTGGGCGCTCACCCGGCTCGAGCGGCGGCGGCAGGATGGCGGCGACGATGTCGGGGTCGGTCTCGTAGACGGCCGTCACCGCCTCCGACCAGATATCGGGCGCCTGCTTGGCCTCGATCTCCCGGTTCACCTGCTCGGCGCGGGCGCCGTAGCGCACGTTCTGCATGGTCCCTCCCTCGGTCACCACGCCCGCAGTATCTGCGTGGGGTCGAATGCGTTGCACGTGGTCGTGGTCGGCCAGTCTTCCGGGGCCAAAGGCCGCGCCACGTCGGCCACCAGCGGGCCGACGCGGTCGCCGATCGGCCGCAGCAGGTCGAGGTCGAACCCGTAGAACGAGGCGGGCGTGGTCTCGACCATGGCCCGCACGTCGGGCTCGGCGTAGTCGGCGAAGGCCACCCGGAGAGCCTCGGTGGTGTAGGGGTAGCTCCCCTCCGAATGGGGGTAGTCGGCGCCCCACATGACGTGCCCGACACCCAGGTCGCGGCACAGCGGCGCCTCGCTGGGACGCAGGAAGGAGGCGCCGATCCAGAAATTGCGAGCGAAGTACTCCGACGGCGTCATCGTCATTTTGGCCGCGCCGGCACCGAAGAAGTTCGACTCGGCCGCGTTGGGCAGCGTCATGCGGCCGTAGAACCAGTCCAGGGTCTCGAGGCCCCGCGGCAGCCAGCCCACGCCCTGCTCGGTCACGGCGAAGCGCAGGGTGGGATAGCGATCGAGGACCCCCGAGAAGATGATGTGCCACACCGAGCGGTGGCTGAACCACGGGATCTCTATGAGCATCATGGAGCGCGCCGCTTCGTGCTCCCCGTAGTCGGGCAGCGCACTGCCCCCGTGGATGTTGACCGGCACGTCGAGCTCGGCGCACAGGCGCCACAGCGGCTCGTAGTGGTCCTCCCACAGGGGCGGCAGGTGCGAATTGGGCGGGATGGAGGGCAGCAGAATGCCGCCGAACGGCTTGTCGAACCCCTCGACGGCCCAGCGGATCTCCGCCAGCGCGTCGTCGATGTCGTTGGCGAAGACCTGGATGATGCCGGCCCGCCGGCCCGGCGTGGCCGCACAGAAGTCCGCCAGCCACCGGTTGTGCGCCTGGACCCCGGCCCAGCGACGCTCGTAGTCCTCCGGCGTGGGCGGCAGCGCCACCAGGTTGCCCTGCTGGAAGAACGGCGGAACCGTGTTGGGGAACAGCACCTCGGCCGCCAGGCCGTCGCTCTCCGTCTCGGCCAGCCGCCGGTCGCTGTCCCAACTGCGGTAGGCGATGGGCGCCAGGAGGTCGGCGTAGGGGTTGACGTACTCGGCCGCCCAGGCGTCGAACTCGTCGTGATAGCGGCCGGCGAGGTACGGGCGGTAGTCCAAGATGTCCCCGCCGGCGTGTCCGTCGGCGGACACCACCGTGTAGCGGGACCGGGAGTCGGTGACCGCCATCAGCTCAGCGCGGCCGGCGGCAGCCGGCCCTCGGCGATGGCGTCGGCCCGGCGGTGCAGCATGGCGGCGCTCTCGTCAAGACCGTGGCCGATGATGAAGTCGCCCCGCTTGACGCCCTCGACACAGAAGCGCCCCAGCGCGGACAGGTCCATGACCTCCACGGACCGTCCGGCCGCCGCCAGCTGCACCTTGAACTCCTCGAACGTGGTCCCGGGTGCCGGGGGGCGCGGCCCGACGCGGGCCAGGGCGGCGGGCCGGTTGCGCTGCGCGGTCCACAGGCCGGTGTCGAGCAAGCCGCCCGACGGATAGAAGACGCAGGCCCGGACGTCGGTCCCGGCGTCCATGAGCTGGTGCGCCAACGCCTCGGTGAGGCAGGAGACGGCCGCCTTGCTGGAGGCGTAGACCGAGGCATAGGGCACGGGGGCGATGCCGCCGTCCATGCTCGAGGTGTTGACCACGACGCCGGGCTGCCCCGACTCGATCATGCGAGGGACGAAGGACAGCACGCCATTGGCCACGCCGAAGACGTTGACCGAGAAGCACCAGGCCCAGTCGTTGGCCTCCTGCTCCCAGGGCCGACCGCCGCCGCCGGAGGTGACGCCGGCGTTGTTGAAGAGAAGGTGGCAGGCGCCCTCGGTGGCGAACACGTCGGCGGCCAGCGCATCGACGGAGGCAGCGTAGGCCACGTCGGTGACCACGCCGCGCACGTCTCCCGACTCGGACAGCTCCTTCACCGCCTGCTCGAGCACCGCCAGCTCGACGTCCGCGATGACGACACGCACCCCCTCGTCGAGCAGGGCCTCGACGATGCCGCGCCCGATGCCGGCCGCTCCCCCCGTGACCACGGCCACCTTGCCGTTCAGGTCTTCCACTCCGTCGCCCCCAGTCGCTGGCCCGACCCCGTGCCGCGGGCCCACCATATCCCGACCTGATGGGTCGTCAGGTCGGCGACCACCCCAGCACACCGGCGATATGGCGGCGGGCGAAGGCTCGCAGTGCGCGCTCGTCGTCGAAGGGGATGCACGTCTGCGGCAGGAGGGCCATCGACAGCGTGAGCCGCGCCAGCAGCTCGGCCACTTGCTCCGTGTCCAGGTCGGCCACGCCGTCACGCTCGGCCAGGCGGCGGATGACCTCGGCCACGTAGGCGCGGCCGAGATCGAGGACGGGGCCGCCTCGTATGGTGAGGAGCGGCAGCAGGATCTCCGGCTCGATGGCCAGCAGTCGCCGCAGCAGGGCGTTGGCCCGCATCTCGCGCATGCAGGCCACAGACAGGGCCACGATCTGCTCCTCGGCCGACGTCGCGGGATCGACCTCGGCGTCGACGCGCTCGACCAGCCGGACCGCCTCGCGCAGACCGACGGCCCAGACGATGCGGTCCTTTCCCGGGAAGCGCCGGTACAGCGTGGCCGGGCTGAGCCCGCTCCGGCGGGCGATCTCCCCCATGCTGGTGCGGCGGATGCCGAAGTCCAGGAACGCCTCGAGCGCGGCGTCCAACACCTGCTCGCGGTCGGCGTCACCCGGGACGCCGTCCCGTAGCAGCTCGAGGACGTGCGGTGCCGCCGTGGTCACGCCACCTGCCGGGAGTCGGCGCGCCGGGCGTCCCGACGCGCCCGGGCGCCCATCGGGTAGTGCAAGACCCGGTCGGGCAGTGGCGTCGTGGCGGCCCGCACGAGGATGGCGGCGGCTTGGAGGCGGCGTCGGTCGGCCAGGTTCCACGGCAGGCCGAGACGCTGCCGCAGGAGGGTCGGCAGGGTGCCCACGGTGACGTCGTGGAGGAAGGATCGCCCGAGCGGGCGCAGGACGGTCCAGAGGGGAGCAGGGAACAATGGCCAGGGCGGCGGCTCCACGCCCTTCAGCTCCAGGCTGGACAGGAGGATGCGCACCGTCTCGTTGTCGCTCAGCGTGCCGCTCACCATGTGGCGCACGTAGGCGCGGAAGGCGTCGAGGTCGGCTGGCATGCATTCATCGCGGACGCCGAGGACGAGACCGGTCTGCCGCCACTCGGCGTAGAGCTGCTCTCTCCCGTCGCGGGTGAGGGAGGGCCCGAACCACCGGACGCCGGCCAGGACGGTGTCGAAGTTGGAAAGGTGGACCCAGGCGTAGGCCTCCGGGTCGAGCGCCTGGTAGCGCTCGCCCCGAAAGTCGGTGCCGCGGATGCCGCGGTGCAGGCGGCGCAGGCGCTCGGCCTCCTCGAGCGCGGCCGGGCCTCCGAACAGCTGCACCTGGAGTGAGCGCAGGGTGCGATCGAGCCGGCCCCACGGATCGCGGGTGAAGTCGGAGAAGTCGCGCACGCCGGCGCCGACCACGGGATGGGCCGTCTGCAGCATGAGGGCGCGTCCCGCCACCAACAGCCCCGTGCGCGGGAAACCCATCTTCCAGACGAGCGAGTCGGGACCCAGCGGGACCGGGCCCCCGGCTATGGGCGCCTCTTGAGACTGTGAGAGACTCATACCCTTATTCTCTCAATCTGCACCGAAGGTGGTCAAGACCGCCTGGGTGCCACCTGTGGAATCGGTTGGCCCCTGTAGCGTCCCCACACAGTTGGCTCTTCTCGAGCGGGAGGTTCGGCAATGAGGCACCGTCGTACGTGGCTGGGGTTGTGCATCGGGATCATTGGGGTCGCACTGACCATCGCCCCGATGAGCGCCGCCTCGGCCCACAGCAAGCAGAAGCCGAAGCACCACACGACCAAGCACTCGAACAGCAAGGGCTCCAACCCGGGCAGCTCCATGTGCCAGGACATCAAGAGCGAGGAGAACGGCAATTCGCAAGTCGGCGTCGACGTGGAGAAGGCCATCGAGTCGGGCAATTTCGCCACGGCCAAGCAGGCGCTCCTCAACTCGTACGGCGCCGACGTGAGCAGTGTCAACAAGGCACTGTCCGTGATCAAGACGGCGCCGTCGAACGTCCAGGCCGCGTTCAAGAACCTGCTCACCTACGTACAGCAGATCAAGACCGACATTGAGAACGCGTCGAGCCTGCAGGGCCTGATCACCAGCTTCGAGACGCTGGGTCAGAACACGCAGATCGCTAAGGACGGGACGACCATCTCCACCTGGGCGACGTCGGTGTGCGGGAGCTCGATTCTGCCCACCACCACCACGACGGCGAGCCTGCCCTAGGCGTGGGCTGAGGATCCGGGTCGCTCCATGCCGGAGAGGCCGCCGGAGCTCCGCGTGGCGCGGCCGGACGAGGCCACCTCGCTCGACGAGGCTCGAATGGCACGCGCCTGGCTCCAGCACCTGCGCGACAGCGTCATCTTCAAGCTCGAAGGGCTCACGACCGACCAGATCCGCTGGCGGCCGGCCCCGACGGCCAACTCACTGGGCGTGATCGTCGTCCATCTCGGCTACGCCGAGCGGCTGTGGCTGCGCGCCATCGTGGCCGGCGAACGGATGGACATGGGCTGGCGAGCTCATATGTTCGAGCTGCCCGACGGGTGGGGAGCCGACGAGGTGGTGGCCTTCTACCGGGGCGAGTCCGCACGGGCGGACGCCGTGCTCGACCGGGTTCCGTCGTTCGACACCCCCTCCGCGGGAGACTTCCGGCCCACCACGGTGCGCTGGGCGGTGTTCCACCTCATTGAGGAGACGGCCCGGCACGCCGGGCACATGGACATCACCCGCGAGCTGCTCGACGGGAGCACCGGCCGCTGAGGCCGGGTCCCGGGTCCACCCGATCCCCCGGCCCCCCCGGCGGGAACCGCGCTCAAGGGAGGGCCGGTGCGTGACGAGGTGGATGAGGTGGGCCATCTCACGGTGGACCCCGACCCGGTCGACGTGCCGGGCGCAAGGGGGCTGATCACCGATCCCCGGGGGCTCGAACGTCGGCCGACGGTCCTCCCGCCCGACCCCGGCGCGCGCGATCCTGGAAGCCGCCGCGGGCGGTACCGTGATGACGTGCCCGAACCTCCGGGTGCTTCGGCGGCCAGAGGTGGGCGTAGGAGGTCGAGAGGAACGGCCATGGACGTGCAGGCTGACCAAGCAGGGCTTGAGTCCGACCCGTACGGCACGGTGGCCAGCCGGCCCGGCACCGGTCAGGGCCGACTGTTCTCCGAGTCCGTCGACACGGTGACCTCCTTCGCGGACACCGACCAACTCCCGGCGGTGCCGCGCGACGGCTACCGCAGCCCTGGGGGCAGCACCCGGGCGCTCCGGATCGCCGTGATCGCCGTCGCCGTCGCCGTCGTGGCCGCGGGCGCCGCGCTCGGCCTGGTGAAGGCCGGCGTGATCGGGTCGACCACCACCAGCGCCCCCCCGACGACGACAGCTCACCATCACACCGCCGCGGCGGCCCAGACCAAGGCCCCACTCGTCACCCAGACGGGAACGGGGGCGGGCTCGGCCAGCTACAGCGTCCCGGTGGCGGCGTACGAGGTCACCGTCACCACGACCACGGGGCGCTCCTGGGTCAGCATCGGAGTCGTCGGCCAGCACCCGATCTTCGCCGGCATCTTGAATGCCGACTCGTCCCAGCACGAAATCCTGCTCGGGCCGTCCGCGGTCGATATCGGTGCGGGGGGGACGTCGGTGACCATCACCTCCGGGAAGCGTTCGTCCACGCTCAAGCCCCTGGCGGCGCCCTTCAATTACCTGTTCACCCCCAGCCACTGAGCGGTCGGACTTCCTTCGCGCCGGCCGGCACTCGGCCGGCCGGTCAACCGCCGAGCAGCGCGCACAGCCGCTCCATCTGACTCGGCACGACGCGCCACCATGTCCAGCGCCCGCGCTTCTCCCCCTCGATCAGCCCCGCCTCCGCGAGAACCCTGGTGTGGTGGGAGACCGTCGGTTGGCTCTTGCCCAGCGGAGCTTCGAGGTGACAGCTGCACACCTCTGCTTCGCTCGCCACAATGGAGAGAAGACGGAGGCGAACCGGGTCGCTCAGCGCGGCGAAGACGCCGGCGAGCTCACCGGCCTCGGCGTCACTGAGCTGGGCCGCGGTGATCGGAGCGCAGCACTTGGTGACCGGAAGCGTTTGGCTGGCGCTGGCACCCCTCGGCATCGGCAGACCTCCCATTGACAGCTATCAATCTGTAGAGCAGACTTATTGAATCGACAACGGTCAATCTATCGGAGGAGCCATGGCTCGCGTGCAGCTCGCCCTCAACGTCTCGGACCTCGATGAGGCGATCGCCTTCTACTCCAGGCTCTTCGCTGCCGGACCGGCGAAGGTCCGCCCCGGGTACGCCAACTTCGCGGTGGCCGATCCTCCCCTCAAGCTGGTGTTGATCGAGCAGCCGGGAGGGCGGGCATCGGGTGCCGTGGGGGCGCTCAACCACCTGGGGGTCGAGGTCGCAACACCGACCGAGGTGGCTGCAGCCGCGAGCAGGCTGTCTGACGAGGGCCTGGCCACAGCGGAGCAGCTCTCGACGACGTGCTGTTACGCCGTGCAGGACAAGGTCTGGGTCGAGGACCCGGACCACACGCCGTGGGAGGTCTACGCAGTACTCGCCGACGCCCCTCTCGAGGGTGGCCTCCGCGGTGACGGGACGTACGAGGCGTCATCTGGTGGGAAGGCGCCCACCAGTACTACCTGCTGCTGACCCCGGCGACCTCGGGCGACGATGCGGGAGGTGGCGCTGTGGCGCCGCGTGACGGCCGAGTTCATCGGCAGCGCCTTCCTGGCCGCGGTGGTGATCGGCTCGGGCATCGCCGCCCAGACGCTCTCGCCGGGCACCACCGGGCTCCAGCTGCTGGAGAACGCAGCCGCGACGGCGGCGGGGCTCTTCGCCATCATCCTCATGTTCGGTGCCGTCTCGGGTGGCCACTTCAACCCGGTGGTCTCCTTCGTGGACGCCGTCTTCGGGGGGATCCGGTGGCGCCATGCCGTCGCCTACCTCCCCGCCCAGGTGGCCGGCTGCATGGTCGGCGCCGTGCTCGCCAATCTCATGTTCTCCCGGGCGGCCTTCGAGCTCTCGACCAAGAACCGGGCTTCGGCGCCACACTTCCTCTCAGAGATCATCGCCACCCTGGGGCTGTTGCTCGTAATTTTCGCCCTGGCGCGTTCGGGCCGCTCCGCCTCCGCTCCCGCCGCGGTCGGCGCCTACATTGGCGCCGCCTACTTCTTCACCAGCTCGACCAGCTTCGCCAACCCCGCCATCACGGTAGGGCGCATGTTTTCCAACACCTTTGCCGGGATCGCGCCATCCTCGGCCCCGAGCTTCATCGCTGCCCAAGTCGTCGGCGGGGTCGTC
>DATNLP010000468.1:0-14573 GCA_035602795.1 Acidimicrobiales bacterium
TGGGCGAACGAGGTCTCCCGCCGCTTCAGCTGATCGTCGACCAGTTGGACGCTAAGACGCTGCGGGAGCTGGCGGCGGTGCGGGATCGTCAGGACCCTGCCCGCATCGCCCGGTCCCAGCTCACACCGGAAGGGGTCGATCGCCTGGCGGAGATCCTGGTCAAAGGCGACAAGCCCACCCTCGGCTTCTGGCGCCGATACCGGGCCGGCGCTGGCCGGATCGTCACGCCGTGAGTCCCGAGCCAGATCCTGACTTCGAGGCTGACGAGCTCCCATGGTGGGAGAGCGGCCCTCGGCTGATAACCAAGTCGGCGGCCGACGTCACCCCTACGAAGCCGGAGTGGATCGTGACCGGCTGGCTTCTCCGCCGTGCCCTCTGCCTCGTTACCGGCCGCCAGGGCTTGGGCAAAACCACCCTGGCCTCGCACCTAATCGCGTGCCTGACGACGGGCAGACACTCCGGTTTTCCCGGCGATGTCGACCGTGCACCAATGCGTTGCGCCGTCCTGAGTCTGGAGGAGCCTGACGACCGGCTCGTAGCCCGACTGAAGGCTGCCGGCGCTGACCTCGAGCGCGTCGACATCATGTATCACCTCGAGGATCACGACGACGAGGGTCTGATCGTCCGCCGGCGTTGGCAGATGCCAAAGGACGTCGAGGCGCTCGGCAAGGCGATCGTCGAGAACGGGCTCGACCTGGTGGTGATCGACGGCCTCGGCTACTCGATCTCGGGAGACTCGCACAACTACGCCCAGGTCGGTACTGCACTCGCCGCTCTGGCAGCTGAAGCTGACCGGACGGGCTCGTGCATCGTCGGCCTCACTCACCCACCGAAGGGCGCGAGCGACCCAGTAACGTCCGCCATCGGGTCGACCGCTTGGACCTCGATACCGCGTGTCTCCATGGTCCTGGGCTTGGATCCCGACGACGAAAGCCGGCTGGTTGCCCGAGTGTCGAAATCGAACTACCGCGAGCCCGACGCTGGTGTGAGCTTCACCCTGGCTTCGGACGAGGAGTTTGAGGTGGGCTACGTGGCAGGGCTACGGCCATCGGACGTCGCCGCCGAGCAGCTCACGGCTATGCCGGCGACGGCCGAGGAGAAGAGCGACCGGGCTGCAGCTCGGGAGTTCGTCGATGAGTACCTCGCAGCGGGACCGGTGCCATCTTCGGAGTTCACCAAGGCCGGCAAACGTGCCGGATTCTCCGCTCGGACGCTTGAGCGGGCGCGCGGTGACCGCGGTGTCGTTGCAGAAAAGCGAACGGACCCACACTCTGGGAAGACGATCGGGTGGGTGCTGTCACTTCCTGACCAGGACGCCACACCGCCATCCGATCTTCCAGCCTTGGCGGACTGGCGGACTGGGCGGACTGGGTCCAACCAGGGACAACTCCAAGCCGATGAACCACAGCGCCAACAGGCCGAGGCTGGCGGACTGGACGAGCAGCCGTTCTACCAGCGGGCCGAATTCTGATGGGCAGCACGGCGCGGAAGTTCCGGGTTCTCGTAGTGAGCGAAGAGATTGCGGACAACCTCAGTGACGGCGAGAAGGAGCGACTCGCCCGACGGCGAGTGCTGGCGACGACTGGGCGCTGCCCATGTGGAGCGACGCTCGAGCTGCCTCGCCCGGTGCCAGGCTCTGTCCTGGTCGTGGCGGTGGAGCATGAGCCCGGCTGTCCTGCCGCGGACGACGACCCGGGGCGCCCATGAGTGCCGGCGTAGAGCAGATGACTGAGGTGGAGCTGCAAGACCTCGTCATCGAACTCGCTCACCTGTTCGGCTGGCGGGTGGCGCACTTCCGCCCAGCGCGGACAGTAGACGGCTGGCGGACCGCGGTGGCGGCCGACGGGGCCGACTGGCCGGATCTCACGTTGGTACGTGACCGCATCGTGTTCGCAGAGCTGAAATCCAGCCGCGGCAAGCTGCACTTTCAGCAAAGGGTCTGGCGGGATGCATTGACCGGGGCCGGCGCAGAGCATTACCTGTGGAGCCCTGCGGACTGGGACAGCGGCAAGGTCGAATGCGTACTGCGATAAGCCGCGCTGGCGATCGCCCGGCGATGTCGGCGGGCGGGCGGCGAGGTGCACTGTTCCACGTGGCACACAACGCATGCCGACGCTGATTCAACGGTTGGGCGGCGCGGCGATTGCGGTCGAAGCGTGGTTGTCATCACTCAGCTTCGTTGTAAGCCGCTGGCTGGCGCCGCGTGGTGGGTAATGACCTGACCGTGCCGTCACGGCTGTCTGCGGGGCGCTGGGCGGCGCTGCGACTCGCCCTGCGAGCGACTCAGGGTTCGGCGTGTACGGGCCGACCCGTCTCGTCTGCCCATTCGGCGATGTCTTGCCAATCCCAGACGGGCATGCCGGCGCTCTCACCCACCGCGGCGCGCGTGCGGCCGCTGTCGAGTACGGCGAGCGGCTCGGGCAGCAGCTCTCGGTGGACCCACTGGCGCACCGTGGCCCGTGACACGCCAAGGGCCCGGGCAACCTCGCCCGGGCCCACCAGCGTTACGGTCCTGCGCCGTGTCATGACGCCACCATACTGCCGGGCGTCACGGTCAGGTGACGGTTTACCGGCCCAGACTCGACCAGCCGGCTATGTCCTCGGCGATGGGCTCGATGTCGTCGCGCTCGACGCAATAGCTGCACAGTTCGTCACCGGCCTGGATGTCGTCGAGCGTCAGCGGGTTCCCGCACTCGGCCTGCTCGCAGTAGGGACCGTCTCCACCCTTGGCGGCTGCCATGCACGCTGCGTGATCGTGGCCGCGCTGGCCGTGGTAGTCGTAGGCGGCCTTCTCGACGTCGTCGAGGCCGGCGGACTCGGTTTGCGCCGCGGGCCAGCTGGCGACCCTCGCGTGACCGCGCTCGACGTGGACCCGGGCCTCGGGCGTGAACGTCCGCGATCCCTGGCGGAATTGCTCGGTCAGGATCACCAGCATGCCGGCGCGGTGGCCGCGCTGGCCGTACCCGCGGATGGTGTAGACCGCGCCGGTCGCACGATCGACCAGGAACCGCCCAGACTGCCCGGGGCAGTCCTGACCCTCGAAGGTCCGGACCTCGTCGATCGCCAGGTACTTGCGGCGCTCGACGACCACGATCCGGTAACCGCTCGGCCCGCTGGCGTGGCCAAGGTTGCGGTTCTCCTGGTAGGCGGCAACGAAGTCGACCACCTCGGATGATGTTGCGGTCAGCATGGCGTGTCTCCTGTTCTCCGGATGTCTCCGGCTCGGACGCCGCGGCAGTACCGCGGCGTCCTGGTCGGGGCGCTCGGGCTCTAGTAACCGTTGACGATGTCGATGTCCGGGGCGTGGCCGGCGGCCTGCCGCCGACGCCACCAGCAACCGGCGACACGGTCCCAGCGGTAGCCCTGGGCCTTGATGGCGGTACGCACCTCGGCGGAAGGCTTGCCCGGGTACTCGATCTCCTCGCGAGTCGACGTGACCCGGTGCGTGCCGCCGTCGTCGCGCTCGGTCTCGGCCTCGACTGTGCCGGCTCGGGCCTCGATCTCCCGCTCGAGCTGGGCCAAGCGCTGGCGCTGGCGCGTGATGTTGCCGGCGAGGTTCTGCAGCACGTAGGCGGGCATCTGTCCGGCCTTGCCCAGGAACGCCGAGCACGTGTGGGCGGTGCCGGCGTAGTGCTCACGCTCGGCCGGCGTGAGGACCTCGAGCGCGGCGGCGGTGACCTGGCCGGCCTCGCGGCATGCGGCGTTGAATCGCTTGACGCGGTCGCGCTCGGCCTCCAGAAGAGCAATTCGCTCAGTCAAGCGCTCGACCGCGTCCGGGTCGTCGCTGTAGATGGCGTGAGCGGCCGCAGATTCGATCCCATCCGCCCTGGATGCCATCTCGGCCGCCTTGCGTAGGCTTTCGTGGTGGCGGTCCTCCTGGGCGACGATGCGGGCCCGTAGCGGAATGTGGCCGGGCTGGGTGTTGAACGCGTGGTCCGTCGTGAACGGCTTGTTTGCTTCGAACACGGCCGCGGCCGTCCGCTGGCGCTTTTCAGCCCAGCTGCGCAAGCGCTCGGCCTTCGCATCGCGGCGCTGGCGGTAGGTGGTGCGTGCCGGCGCCGACTCTGACAGGGCCCGAGACTCGGCGATTCGCGCCACCGCGCCGGCATCGATGCCGGCGGGCGTCGGGTCTCCAGGTAGCGGCGGGTCGCCGAGCTGGGGCTCCTGCCAGATGTCGCCATGGGCGTTTATCTGGAATAACGGCTCCTGCATGGTGAGTACCTCCAGGGTTGGTGTTGGGTGTTTGGGTGAGATCAAGCGGCGGCGGTGTCGAGCGTGCGGCCGGTCAGCGCGGCCCAGTCGCGTACGGTGCGAAGTGTCCATATGGGCAGGCCGGACAGAGATCCGGTGTCGGCAACAAGCCGCGGTGGCGCCACTGGCGGATCGCGGAGCGCGAGACGTCGAGCAGCTCGGCGAGCTCGTCCGGGCCCATGAGCTCGGCGTCATCGTCCGCGGCGTAGGTGTCTTCCCAGCTCGCCGCGACGTCGCGGTCACGCGCCACCTTGCACGCGGTGACCAGCGCATCTCCCCATTCGTCGACGTAGTCGAAGCCGGCCAGCTCGGCCAGTTCATCCGGCGGCAGGCCGGCGCCGACGTCGGCAAACACGTTGCGACGGATCCAGCCCTGCAGGCCGGCGTCGAGCAGGTAGAACCAGTCATACTCCGCACGCGGGTCGCGGCAGAGTCGACCGCGCCGGCGCACTGGCACTGGACGCGCCAACCTTTCGACGTCTGACAGGAGCCGGCGCACCTCGTTAGTGTCACGCATACGTTACACTATGGGGTAAGGACGGACAGACGTCAATAGCTTCTGACCAGGTAAGTTGTCGGTTGATCTTGTCACGCTGTCGTTACAGCGGATACGACGACGTCGTCACGCCAGGGTCACCGGTCACCTTGAGACCGGTCCGCCTTGAGACCATCCTTCGACATCACTCGCGCGCTTGACCATCCCGAATTGCGCGGCGCGCCCCGCGCCCATGAAGGGCGTGCGTACACGGCCGGTCATGCGCTCCCCCCGGGGGGCCGGGCCCGGCCGGGGGCCGGATCCGGTTGGCCCCGCTCTTCCGTGATCCTCACGGAAGATGGCGCAGTTTTCAAACGCGCGCACCTTGAAATCAACGAAAAACCATCATGATCACGAACATGAAATACACGCTCGAGGGCCAGACCTTGCCTACCGTTGGGGCATGGTTACTCGTCTGGGGCTGATCACAGCCGAGCAGGACTTTCCGGCGTACTACCTCGCTGCGCTTGCGGGCGTACACCCTTCGGTCTGGTCACGCGGTGTGCATGGCCAGCAGCTCCGACTGGTGGATGCCAACAAGATCGCGAGGATTTTCGGTATCGACCGTGACGAGCTGTACAAGCCACCCGATGCGGAATTCCTGGAGCGCCTTCCTGAAATCAAGGTCCAGTTGTCGGACGCGAATGCTGGGGCGTCCAGCAGCGGAGCGAACTGACGTGGCCGGCGGTGGAGAGTCGGCGGCGAGCCTCGAGGAACGGCCCCACGTCCGGGCCGAACTCCTCGCAACTCTCCTAGACGCGAGCGGGGAGCCCGACTGGGTGGTGGGTTTCTGGTGTCACATCCACCCATCGACCATCAGCCGGTATCGCCACGGGATCCGGGCCGTGACAAGGAAGCACGCTGAGGTCCTCGCCGAATATCTCGGGATTTCGCTCGAGGAAGTGGACCCGGAGCTCGGTGGGGGAGGGATCTGACATGGCAGGAGGAATGCCCAGCGGCGGGATGCCGACGACGAGCGACGAGGACCGACGAACCGTCCAGGCCAAGGGCCTCGCAGCCCTTCTCGACGCCATCGACGACCCGGACTGGGTGACCGCCATCCGCTGTGACATCCACCCGAACACCCTCAGCAGATACCGCCATGGCCGCCGAGTCATGACGAAGAAGCACGCTGAGGTCCTCGCCGAGTATCTCGACGTTTCACTCGACGACGTCCAGGGGTAAGGCCGGCGCCGGGCAGGGGACCCCGGTCCTAGAGGCCGGCGCCGGGAACCGATAGAAACAAGACTGCCTCGGCTGCCCCGACGTGTGAGTAGGCCACGTAACCGGCGTGGTGGCCGGGTGCGAATGGCCGAGGAGCTCCTGGGTGACTCGGAGGTCCTTGGACGAGGCGTAGACCTCGGTCGCGAACCATGGCGCAGCTGGTGGGCGGTGGCGTCGATGCCGCAAACGTCGCTCAGGTAGGCGTTGATTGCCAAGCTCACAGTGCTGGGCTTGTGTCGACCCCCCATCGGACGGGTGAAAAGGCATCCGGCAGTCGGCATGGGAAGTAGCCGCAAAGCCTCGAGCACGTCGGGGTGTAGCGGCACGATCCTCTCCTTGTTCCCCTTGCCGTCACGAACCCTGATCCGGCCTCTCGCTTCGAGGATGTCCTCGCGCTCGAGGCCGGCGATCTCTTGGACTCTGAGGCCGGGGAGGGCAGCGAGGAGGAGCATGGCTCGCATTTGCGGCCGGGCTCCTCGGACGGCGTCGCTGAGCGCGTCGGCGTCGATGGGGCGGGGGAGGAGCTGGCGTACCTTCGGTCGCACGATGGCGGCCGTGGGGTCCGCCGGCGCCAGGCCCTCGCTGATGGCCCATTCGTAGAAGCCATAAATTGCCGAGATCCAGTGATAGCGGGTCGCTGCGTTCAGCTGGCGACGCTCACGGGTACGACGGCCATCGAGGAAGATCTCGACGTCCTCTCGCGACGCCTCAAAGATGTTCATGTCCTTGGATTCGAGCCACTTCACGTAGGAGCGGAGAGACGTTTGGAAACTCTCGATCGATCTCGGCGTCAGGCGCCTACGTTCGGTGCTGAGCTGGTACCGAGCCAGCACGTCGTAGTGCTCGGGCGAGATCGATGCCGACACGCGTCGCTTCATGTCTCGCCCCTCTTCGCTCTGTCGTCGGGTTCCCCGTCGTCGAGGTCCTCCGATTCGGTGCCGGGAATCGACAGCGACGAGACCGCTTCGGCTGCTCCGACGTGCGAGTAGGCCACGTAAGCAGCGGTGGTGGCCGGGTTGGAGTGTCCGAGCATCTCCTGGGTGACTCGGATGTCCTTCGACGACGCGTAGATCTCGGTCGCGAACCAATGGCGCAGCTGGTGTGCGGTGGCGTCGATGCCGCACTCATCCCGTAGATACACGCAGATCGCCACGCTCACGCTCACGGGGGTGTGTCGGCCCCCCATCGGCTTCATGAACAGGTATCCGCTCCTCGGCATCGGAAGGGTTCGCAGAGCCCCAAGCGCCTGAGGGTGTAACGGGACGATCCGCTCCTTCCTGCCCTTGCCGTTGCGAACCCTGATCCGGCCCTTCGCCTCGATGATGTCGTCACGCTCCAGACCGGCGATCTCCATGACTCGGAGACCGGCGAGGGCGGCGAGGGCGGCGAGGGCGGCGAGGAGGAGCATGCCCCGCATCTGCGGCTCGGCCCCTCGGATGGCGTCGCTCAGTGCCTCGCCGTCGATAGGGCGGGGGAGGATTCGGCGCATCTTCGGCCGGATGATCGCTGCTGTGGGGTCCACCGACGTCAGGCCCTCGCCGATGGCCCATGCGTAGAAGCTGTGCACGTTGCTGATCCAGTAGTACCGGGTCCGACCACTGAGCGCCTGACCCTTTGCTGTGCGTCGGCGGTCGAGAAACGTCTCGACCTGGCCCCACGTGGCTTCGAAGACGGGCACCTCCTCGGCCTCGAGGTATCGAAGGTACGCGCGTAGGTGGCCCTGGATACAGGTGACGGAGGTCTCGGTCAGATCCCGGCGGACCTGGTGCAGTCGGTAGCGAGCGAGGACTTCCCTGTGCTCTGGCGAGTTCAGCTCGAAGAGAGGTCGGCTCGTCATGCCTCGCCTCCGAACGAGCGGGCGGCCACCCACCTGATCAGATCCTTGGCCTTGTCGACGTCCGCCTGGTTGGTGCACATCTCCAGGGACTCCGCGTAGGGGCTCTCGAGGTCACGCAGCGCGTTCAGGAGAGCGACGTCGTCAGCTGCGATGAGGCCGGCGGCCCGGGCCCGGGCACCAGCTTGCTTGGCTGCCTCCCGACGGACCTCCTCTTCGCGATTCGCCGCGTCGCGGTGAGCCTCGAGTAGCCACAGGAGCTCGTTGAGCACTTCCTTGCCCTGTGCCGTCGCCGTCAGGAGCTCGAGGCATTGGAGCGTGATCCAATCGACGCCTTCGTGAGATCCGGCGCTACGGATCGCCTCGGCGATCGCTCCGCAACCCAAGGCCTCGAGGTCCTCGGCAAGGAACAGGTCCTTCACCCTCATCGAGTCATCTGCCACAGCGGTCCCTTCCTTCCTAGCTGGATGGCCGGCGGTTGAGCGGCCCGCTGACGCCCGGAGGTTCCTTCCACCACCTCGCACCTGCACAGTGACAGGAAGTGGTTGGCATATGAAGTAAGAACTCCCTGGTCAGAGGCCAGAAAATCAAGCAGACCGCCCGGTTTTCTTTACAGCCAGAAAGGCTTGGCATCACGTCGGTGGCAAAGCTGGCGCTTGGCAAGCATTGGGGACCGGGTGCCCTCGAGAGGTAAGCGAACGTGGGCCCGGTGGCTCGAGGTCTGTGGCGAAGAACAGGTCCTCAACTCTGATCGGACCACCTGCCATCTCTGCCCTTGCCATGGTGGCGAGACAAGTAGGGATTGCCATCATGGCAAGTACCCTCGCAGCGTGGAGAGCCAACTCCTGGGAGTCACGGAGGTCGCCGCGCTGGTGGACCTGTGTCGGCAGCGCATTCTGCGGCTGATCGAGTCCGGACCAACCTTCCAGAAGCCGGCGGCGCAACTTGCCCGAGGCCGCGTGTGGAGGAGGGGCGACGTCGAGGAGTGGGCCCGGGCGATGCGAAGGGACGTCGTGAAGGAATGAGCGTCAGTCCAGTCGAATGGGCCGCGCTCATCGGCGTCGGCGGCGCAGTAGCCGGAGCGATGGTCGGAGGGGTCATCACCTTCCGTGTGACCGACCGACAGGTACGTGCCGCGGCTACCGAAGGGGCCCTACAGCGCGATCACGAGCGCGACATGGCCCGCGAGCAGCGCGAGCAGGATCGTAAGGCGGACGCCTTTTTGAGAATCATGACCTTTACAGCAGGCATGGACCTTTGGGCCAGGTGGAAGATCGGCGCGCTAAACGGCCACAGGGACACGCCCGAGCCGCAACCACCACCTCCGGCCGAGATCATGACAACGACGGCGCTGAGCAACCTGTACCTCTCCAGCGCTGGCGAGCGGCTGCTGAAGGACTACTTCGACGCTCGGACCAACTTGAGCAACGCAATCGGGGCCTGGGAGAAGGTCGTCAATCCAGCGAACGTTCTCGCTGGTCTCAAAGCGTTGGAGTCGCTCGGCGAGGCCACACAGGCTCTCCGAGAGCAGCTGCGAGCTGAGCTCGAAGCGACGCGGGGTGGCGACACGTGAGCGATCACGCCCGGCGGCTAGGTGGCGCCCAAACTGGCGGTCATAAAGGGACACCCGGGAGCGCTGGTTCTTAGCGCCACTCAGGCGCCTTCAACCGACCTCGAGGTGGACGGGAGGCGACGATCGCCTTACGGTGGTCATGTGGTGTCAGCTGGCGGCCGGCGGAGGTGTGGAGACGGGATGTCGTCGTGAGCTGGGAGAGGGCGGCGGGGCGGAGTAGTGGTCCGGAAGTTCCGGGTCAACTGCCAAAGCCATGGGCGAACCAGCGGTGACCATATCGGAGGCGAGAGCATGGCTCGTCGACGCGCAGTTCGCGATCAACCTCGTGACGGGAACGCAGAGGCTGTTCGAGAATGAGGTGATCCTCGACGACATCTCACTCCTTGGCCAGCTTGGCAACCACTTGATCGACGTTGTGGACTTCGTTGCTTCGAGGGTGTCTGACCCAGTCGATGCGCGCCAAGCCATCCACTGGCCTCGGTTTCTCGAACTGTCCCGGCAGATGGGCCTGGAGGTCACGACAGCGGCCACCACAACCTTCGATCTCACAAGGGTCGGTGAGTTGGCCCATCTCGTGGCTAGTGAGATCCGAGCTCTGACGGTCATTGCCGTCGAAGACTCGTGATGAGAGAGTCTCACCCGAGACCGGGGCCCCTCCCCATGGCGGTTGCGACGACTAACAGCTGCCCGGAGTATCTGACGTTGCCAGGACCAATGCCAGCTGCACGTTGCTGGCGCTGTACAGCGTGTTGCCGTTGGCGGGCAGGTATTCGAACTCGATGCCGACCTGGCCTGTCGGGTCATACGTCCCGAGCTCCTTGCCAACGGTGGCGCTGGCGACGTTGAGCTGCCCACAGCCGTCATCTGAGGCCGAGCCCGGCACGACCGTGATTGGACCGCCGACTGCCCCAGGAAGGGTGGCGAGGATGTCTCGCTCGGCGACGTCGACGGGCGTGTGAGGCGGGAAGGCTTCCTCGTATGACCCGATGCGACCCTTGTTGTAGGAAACTTCGCCGTACTGATAACGCAGGCCAGCTCCCGGATGGTGCCACGCTGGGCCGAAGCACGCGTTGTCGTCGCAGCCGCGGGACAGACCATATGCCGCCTTCCAGGCGGCCAGGGTGGCGCCGACGCCTGGTGGTGAACCGTGGCGACCGTGCGTTGCAGATGCACCGGAGGCTTCGACTCCGACCACAAGCGAGACAGCGAGCAGGGCGCCCACGGCAGCAGTTCGAATCACCTGAACCTCCCGTCGGTCCCGATTTCTAGCCGCTACGTGATCGCCCCGCGGGTCGATCCGGGCCGTGATTGATGCCCGACGGCGAAGGCGACGGGGCGGAAGTCCAGAGCTGACGCTGGACGCGGGGGTTCCTACGTCGCGCCCCCGCCTGATTCCGGAGGGATCACCGTCTGGTCGGTGAAGAGCGGCTGGGCGAAGACCTTCTGCCAGTCAGTCCAGGGAGGACCCTCATGGTCGATTTGGTAGTCGACCCCCGTAAGTCTCAGCGAGTAGCGATGGAAGACGTCGAACACCGTATCGATGGCATCGTCGAGGTCGGTCCAGGCGACCTCAGCGAGGCGCCGCCCGCCTTCCAGGTGGTGATCTACCTCGAGGTGTGCCACGGCCCTGTCCCGCCAGGGCACCAGGGGTCTCATGACGCGCCTGAGCTCGGCGAGGTCGGCACTGGGGTCAGCCGGCTCCTGGAGCTCTTCTGGCGCCCACACCCCGGATAGGGCGCCCAGCAGCTCTGGGCGCTCAATGAACTCCCGGAGGAGGAGTGTCAGCGACGCACGACGCGGCTGCCGGCGCCGGCTGGCGTTCACTGTCCTGGTTAGCGTCATCAGCTGCGACTCGAAGTAGATCCGTTCGTACTGGCGGGTCCAGGGGTTGGTCGGGTCCCGGGCCTCGAGCTGCTCTGTGAGCTCCCGGAGCATCCGGCGGGACCGGTCCAGCCATCCGACGTTCTGCCAGAGCAGTTGGGTCTCTACGACTCGATCCCCGAGCCACTCCTGGAGCTCTGGCGAGACACCGGCCGGGAGGTGTGATCGCCAGAACATCTGGGCGTCGTGGGTCAGGCGGTCAGTGCCGGCGAGGACCATCAGTGATACAAAGCGAGAAGCCCGGCGCCGAGTCCAGCGAAGGCTCCCAATCCATAGGCGATCAGTCCCGCCGTAATCCACCAGCGGCCTCTGAGCTGGTTCGAGACCCGATATCGGAGATTGTCGACATTTCCTTCGAGATCGAACATCCGCAGGCCGGGGAGCGGCGGTTCCAATATCTCGGCGCCGGTGATCCGACGAACTGGAGGACCGGTCGCAATGAGGAGCTCTTGCGCGAGCCGGTGACCCTTGGCGTAGGTAATCGCGACGGTCACCGTACCGAACAGCTCGGCCGCTGCCGAGATGATCAGAAGGATGAGGATCACCGTCACGCTCACGGCGGCGGCCCAGGCCGGCTGGACCCCAACTGTCGCAGCCTCGTCAGGCCCTCGAGGTGGTCCGGGCAGGACCACACACGCCACCAACGGTCGCCCTTCGGCGAGAACCAGCGTCCCGTCCACGTCGGCGTTTCGGCACAGTGTGTTGCCTGCATCTGCTTGCTGTAGACGAACGCCCAGCAGCGCCCAGGCTCTTCCACGAACCCGGGGTGGCGGTCGCCGGGTTCGGGCGACCGGGGTGCGACATCGGCCATCGGCATCACGGTAGACGGAGCACGTCACAGAGACGTCACGCGCCCAATGAAGGCCCAACCAATCTTCGGTAGAGTCCGGCCGCCGGGAGGGGGCAGGTGCTACGGAGGAGGCTTGGCGAATTGCGGAAGGACCCCACCACCCGAGGGTCTTCAGGTTGGGTGATGGACGGTGGCAGATCCAGTGTCCCGAGTGCCTGCGTGCGGCTCGCACCTCACCACTTCCGATCGGGATTGGTGTTCCGATCGAATCTGAGGTCGTTGCACGGATGACGAAGGAGAACCACTCGGGCAGACGATCCCAGCGGCCATCTGCCTGACCTCAGGCCATCGAGAAGTGGGCGAAGGCGACGGGCCGTATCCTCAACGAGGGGGACTGACATGAGCGACTACACCGACGCCTGGCGTCAGCTCGGGGAACTCCTAAGCGGCCGCCCGGACTGGAGAATGGAGCATGACAACGACGCGGGTGTCGTGTAGTGCTTTGGACAGGAAGGCGCGTCGCGACTCGTCATTTCGTTCGATCGGGACCACTTCGTGATCTACTCCGCCAACACCGAGGAGCAGTTGGACGTGGACAGCGCCGAAGACATTGGGCGCTACCTAGAGGGTCTCGAATCGGGACACGCCGGGTTGACGGACCTTCAGAAGGAACTGGCCGCTCATCTGCCCTCTGAGCCCCAGAAGGTCGACCCGGGCGATTTCGAGGAGTACGGAACAGAGGCCTTGGCTTTTATCAACGCCGTCGGCGAAATGGGCGCCCCTGGGGCTGCGGCCCTCCAGCGGTCCTCGGAACTTGACCACGACAAGCTCACGCTGGCTTTGGCGATAATGGCGGACAAGCTCGTGGCGATGCTCGTGAAGGCCTCCCGCTCCCCGAAGGACAAGGTCATGGGTGTCCTGTGGGGACCAGCGATGAGGGACAACTTCGGAAAAGCGGACGACCCTCCCTCGCCTTAGTTCGGGTTTCCGCCGAACTGCCGCAGCCCCGTGAGGCTCAAGGTGGGCCGGACAGCCCCATACCCGCTACCAGCGATCACCCTTCGGTGGGAACCACCGCCCGGTCCACGTCGGCATCTCCCGGCAATGCGTGGCCTGCAGTTGTTTGCTCAGGACCATCTGGCAACACTGGCCCGGCTCGACTATGAAGCCCTCGCAGGGGGCACCGGGCTTTGGGGTGAAAGTCACGGGCCGAGGGTGGACCCGAGCAGGTCACCAACTTTTGATCGGCCCGGCCGTACGATCGCTGACATGACGGAGGGCGAGCTTCTCTGCCCGATGCAGCCGGACAGCGGGGGGTTGCCGACCCTCGAGACGGCGCAGGCCGATCAGGACCTCATGGGGCTGTGGGTTGGGATGACACCAGTGCAGCGCCGGGAGATTCGGCGGGGGAGGACGGAGGCGTGAGTTCGGGCGAACCCTACCCACCTGACGTGGAGTTGCCGCGCCAGGTCGGCCGGGTAGCGATGAATTGGGGCCACCTTGAACACGCGACGGCGCTGACCCTCTGGGTGGCCTGCGACGTGAGCACTGGCCGAGGCCGCCTTCTTACGAACGGGGTTCCCTTGCTGACGCAGTGGGAACAGGTTGCGGCGCGGCTCTCTATGGAGCCCTTCACCGAGGAGCTGCGTGAATGGTTCAAGCGCTGGCGCAAGGGGGCGGACGCACTCAGGATCCGGCGAAATGAGGCAGTGCACTCGTTTTGGGGGACCTCGGACGATCTCCAGTCGCCCTACGCGGCCCTCGATCTTTTGAGCAGAGCGGCCCGGGTAAAAGTCCGAGAGGACGTCGTACCGGGTGGCGCAGAGTCCTTGAGGATCCTCGCGAACGAGATCGGCGCTTCTTGCATTGAGCTCACCAAATGGACAGCGGAGACCATGGGTCCGGTCGCCCCGAAATGGGAGGCTCCGCCGTTGCTGTGAGGGCGGACCGTCCTGGGTCAGCTCGACCGGCGAGGGGAGCGCGGCCCCGAACTGTCGCAGCCCCGTCAGGCCCTCGAGGTGGTCGTGGCAGGCCCACACCCGCCACCACCGGTCTCCCTTCGGCGAGTGCCACCGACCGGTCCAGGTCGGCTCCTGACGGCAATGCGTGGCTTTCAGCTGCCTGCTCAGAACCATCTGCCAGCAATGGCCCGGCTCGACGACGAACCCTTCGCAGGGGTCGCCAGGCTTTGGGGTGAAGTCCACGGGGTCGACGGTAGACCTCGGGAGTGCCGGCCCTCCCGGTGCGAGGAACGACCGGGAGCCGGTGACAGGACCGCTTCAATTGTGACCGTGTTGTGAACTGCCTCGGATAGCCTGAATTGGCAGGTCAGCGTGGCCGTAGGCGGTCGCGTACTCTTGCCGGGATGCCGGACTTTCCCTCAATGACGGGGCGGCAATTCAACCGCCTGATCAAGAGGGCTCCTCTGTCCTACTCTGTGGCTCGCCGTGGCGGCGGTTCGCATACGACATGGGCATCAGAAGCC
>DATNLP010000533.1:0-6172 GCA_035602795.1 Acidimicrobiales bacterium
GCCGAGGGCGCCACCTTGTTCGATCCGCATGTCACGTACGCCATGACGGCGGTGTACGAGCCCATCCTGCTGACGAACAGAATGGCGTTCGGAGACCTGGTACGTATGAGTCTCGTGGGCGTGCATGAGCGCATGTCGGCCCGCACGGCCCGAGAGACGGGGCTGGTCTCCGAGGTCGTCGCTTCGGACGAGCTGCAGACGGCGAGCCAAGAACTGGCGGAGATCATCGCGGCACAACCGCCGACGAGCGTGCAAGCAACGTTGCGGACATTATGGGCGGCACGGAGCCTTTCACCCGACCAAGCTCTGGGTCTTGGCAACGTCTTCCTTCAGCTCGGGACGAGTGCTCGTGCTCTGCGCGAGGGGCAGGAGATCTTCGCCCAGCAGAAGCCAAAAGGATGGAAGCTCCGGTAACAGGAGGTCGCACGCGGTGATGGCGGCGGGACTCCATCGGCGCTCGTCCAAATCGGCTACGCAAGGCGCGCGCGCAGATCCTGCTTGAGCACCTTGCCCATCGCGTTTCTGGGTATCGCCTCGACGACCTCGAGCTGTTCGGGGCATTTCTGCACCGCGAGGCCTTGGCGGCGGCAGTGCTGGCGGATCTCGGCCAGGCCGACGTCGCTACCGTCCCGCAGCACCACGAAGGCGACGACACGCTCTCCCGTGCGCTGGTCCGGAACGCCGACCACCGCCGCATCGGCGACGGCGGGATTCCGGTAGAGCAAGTCCTCCACCTCGATCACGGAGATGTTCTCGGCGTTCCGGATGATGATGTCCTTGATGCGGCCGGTGACGCGGACGTTTCCCGCCGCGTCGATGGTGCCGAGGTCACCGGTATGGAACCAGCCATCGGCATCGATGGACGAGTCGTTCAAGGTCGCATCGACGTAGCCGGAGAAGCACTGCGGGCCGCGCAGCACCAGCTCCCCCTCTTCCCCCGTTCCGCACACGTCGCCGTTGGCATCGGTGGCGCGAACCGCGACGTCCCTGGCCGGCCGTCCGACTGACGTCGTGACGATCTCCACGGAGTCGCTGGGTGCCGCGGACGTGGCATTGGGAAATTCGGTGAGGCCCCAGCTGCCCACCAGGGGTACGTCGAACGTCGACCGCATTTCGTCGTGGATCTCGTTGGGGACCGGAGCCCCGCCGAAACACCCGAGCCGCAGGGACGGAAACAGGGACTCATCGCCGTGCCGACTCGCTGCGTCCAGATAGGCCCGGAAGAAGGGGACCGCTGTGCCCAGGACCGTGGGCTGGTGGGCCGCCATCCGGACGGGCGTCTCCGTAGGATCGAAGTTCTCGAAGAGCAGGAGGTGGACGCCGCCTCGAAGACTCGAGGCGAGAACGGAAGCGCCACCGATATGGGTGATCGGCCATGGGATCGGGTAGACATCCGTCTCGCCCAACCCCATGAGGTCGAGCAACCCGTTGGCCGAGCTCATGATGCTGAAGTCGGTATGACGCGCGCCCTTGGGGTCGGCGGTAGTCCCCGAGGAGTAGTAGATCCATCTCGGACCGTCGAGCGACGGTGATGGCGCGAGGACCGCTGGGTCTCCAACCGGGAGCCTGATCGCCGTCGGAGACTCTCGGGCGCCCAGCTCAGCCAGGTCGATCTCCAGCACGTCAAAGCCGCTCTGCCTGGCCAGATCTCTCGCCATGTCCCCATGGCGAAACCCTCTCCACTCCTCCGGAACGACCAACAGTTCCGTCCGCACCTGCCGAGTAACGAACGACACCTCCCGCTCACGAAGCATGGGGATCAGTGGGTTCTGAACGGCTCCGATCCGTGCCAACGCAGCCAGGAGGACCACAGACTCGATCGTCGTTGGTAACTGCCAGGACACGATGGTGTCGGGGTTGACCCCCAGACCGAGGAGTGCGGCTGCTGCTGTCTCTGCTGTGTCACGCAGCTGTGCTCGGGTCAAGGCTCGGCCGTGATCGTCCGACACAACCGGGGCTTCTGGTCGGTCGTCGGCCGCTCCGACCACGAGCTCCCAGAACGTCGTTGGCAGCGTCGTCTTCATGGTTGCCTTCAGTCCACTCCTCGGAACGTGCAGACTCGCCGCTGGTCCAGGGTCACGGAATTCTCTGCCCATCCGGGTCCTCGCGGCCCTGGTGCACCAGAGCATCCCTCTTTTCGGGCTCGACTCCGAAGATAAGGTCGATGCTGTCGCTCAAGTAGTCGTAGACGCCCGTGATCGACAGCCGGCCGGCAGACCACGAACGCAACTGGCTGTCGAGCACGGCATCCATGGTTCGAACGATTGTCCGCGCCCGATTCGGCTCCACGCCTTCGAGCAGTTCCATGTAGACGCTGGTCGTCGTCTGGTCCAGCCTCTCGAGGATCTCCGTGGCAAACGGGTCCGACGATATTTCGAGTGACGCGATGAGGCGGGCCAGCTGGGGTTGGTGCTGAAAGGCCCGGACCGAGCGGTGGAGCGCCACGGTGAGCTTTTCCCGAGGCGTCAAACCTTGTGGCGGACGGCGGACGAGACTGGACCGGAGCGTGGCCGCCCACTTGACCAATACCTCCGCGAAGAGGTGTTCCTTGGACGAAAAGTAGTGGTACAGGGTCCCGAGCGCGACACCGGCCTCCACCGCCACGTCCTTGATCTGGATGCGCTCGTACTCGTTCCGCTCCAGCAGCACGAGGCCGGCGTCGATGATGCGCTGGCGGCGCGCCAATTGGCCTTCGGTCAATACGTTCGGAGATACAGGCTCTGCCATGTCAACGTCGCCCGCTGCACATCTTCACGGTGATCCATTCGGACGTCGGTCTCTCTCGAGGAGGAGATCTTCCACTAGAAGAAGAGTCTAACTTGGGCAGGAAAACCCGCCAGTCTTAGCCTTCCGACCTACCGAAATACGGTTCTAGTAGGGGAGGCCGTCGTCTGATGAACGTCCAATCCCTGAGCGGAAGGTCGAATCCGAAGGGAGGGCCGGCCCGGAACCCACCTCAGGCTCCTTTTCGTGGACTTAGACGTAGATCGGCAACTTCTGATATCCCCGCACGGTACTCGTGTGCAGGGGAACGGAGTGCTCCTTGTCCACGGTCCAGCTCTTGTAGCGCTTGAAGGTCTCTTCGAGCGCGATCTTGCCTTCCATGCGGGCCAGTGCCGCGCCGAGACAGAAGTGGATTCCGAAACCGAAGGCCACGTGGAGGCGAAAGTCACGACGGATGTCGAACGTGTCCGCGTCCGGGTAGGCGCGCTCGTCTCTACCGGCCGAACCCGTGAGCAACAGCACCTTCGAGTTCGCCGGAATCAGTTGCCCGTGGAGTTCGACCTCTTCGGTCAGCCATCGACCCTGTACCGGCGATGGGGACTCGTAGCGAAGAAGTTCCTCGATCGCGTTGGGTATGAGGGAGGCATCCTGCGTCAAGGCGTGCAGTTGCTCAGGATGATCAGCCAAAACGAGGCCAGCCCAACCCAACAGGCGGGCCACGGTTTCCGTGCCCGCACTCACCAAAAGGATCCCGAACTCCGTGCATTCCTGGGGCGTCAGCCGCCGCGAGATGCCATCGTTGCCCACGATCTCCGCCTGTACCAGGTCGGTGAGCATGTCATCTCGGGGCCTCTGATCCCGTTCCTCAATCTGCTGGTCGAGATACGTGAAGAGCCAACCCGCTGACTGGAAGGACACGTCGTTGGCCATGCCCACCCCGGGCTCGAAATGGAACAGGCCGTCAATGTGGTGCCGGACTTCCTCGCGGTCGGACGCAGGCACGCCCAACAGCATCGCAATGACCGTGGCCGGGAGCCGGGCCCCGAAGTCCTGCACGTAGTCGAAGCCGTCCATATCCCGCTGGGCATCGAGGAGGCCGGCGCAGAGGTCTCGGATCTGGTCCTCGAGCTCTGCCACGCGGCGTGGGGTGAATGCCTTGGAGACGAGACGCCTCAGCGCGGTGTGCTCCGGTGGATCGAGGAAGATCATCATCCCCTCGCGCTGGGCCTCCTCCGTCATGCTCTCCAACACGGTCGTGTGTGCCGAGCTGTAACCCTGCGGATCTCGGTGAGCTCGTTCGACATCTTCAAACCGGCTGAGGGCCCAGAAGTCGTATTCGTCGTTGTAGTACGCCGGTGCCTCGTCGCGGAGCCGCTTCCATACCGGATGCGGGTCATCCTTCAACGACTCGTCGAACGGGTCCCAATGCAGGCCATCAGGTTGACTGGAGACTCTGGTCATCGTTGCTCTCCTCGCCCGCTCGCTTGTCCGTCAAGCATCGTCCCTCCTCGGCTTATCGCATGCAGCCGTCCCCCGCTCGCGTTTCGCGAGGAGCACGTGTGGCGCGCTCCTGCTCAGACTCAGGGGCGAGGTTCTCTCTAAATTCCAGTCGTGGATTAGATATAATATACGCAATGACCACCACCGTGGAACCAGATGTCGCCAAAATCCCTTGGATTGTGGACCTGGATGCGCATGTCGTCGAGCCGCCGGATGTGTGGTCGAGCCGCCTGCCGCCCCGTCTACGCCAGGCGGGACCCCATATCGAGTTCATGCCGGGTGGGGTGCCCCGGCTCGAAGGAGCGTCGTACGTGGAGGCCCCTGGCACTGAAGGTCCTCCCGTCGCCTGGTGGTGCTACGAGGACCATCGGGCGTCGGTCAAACGGACGATTGCCGCGGCCGGTTTCCCAGCTGAGGACGTCGTGCTCAAAGGTGTCACTTTCGACGACATGCGGCCGGGCTGTTGGCAACCCAAGGCCCGATTGGAGGACATGAGCCTCAACGGGGTGCAAGCCCAACTCTGCTTCCCGAACTACCCCAGGTTCTGTGGGCAGCAGTTCTTGTGGGGTAAGGACCGGGCGCTGGCGCTGTTGTGTGTGGAGGCGTACAACGACTGGATGGTGGAGGAGTGGTGCGGCTCGAGCGAGGGTCGGCTGCTGCCGCTCTGCCTGATTCCCCTCTGGGACATCGATCTCGCCGTTGCCGAAGTGACACGCAACGCATCGAGAGGCGTGCGGGCCGTGGCGTTCAGCGAGCTCCCGACCTTCCTAGGTCTGCCGAGCATTTATTCGGGTTACTGGGACCCATTGTTCCAGGTGTGCCAGGAGACGGGGACCTTGATCTGCATGCATGTGGGCTCGGGCACCAAGACCCCGCAAACGTCGCCCGACGCACCGGACGCAGTGCCCGCCACCATCCTCTTCGGGAACAGTATCGGCGCCATGTCTGACTTCATGTTCTCCGGCGTTCTCGAGCGCTTCCCGCGAGTCAAGCTGCTTTTTGCCGAATGCCAGATCGGCTGGATCCCCTACCTGCTCGAGCGGGCCGATGACGTGTGGTTGACTCATCGGGGGTGGAGCAATTCACAGCTGTACTGTCCCGAACCGCCGTCCACCTACTACTACCGGCAGATCTGGAGCTGCTTCTTCAAGGACCCGGTCGGCATGGCACTTCTTGACCGAGTCGGTCCGCAGAATGTGGTCTTTGAGACCGATTACCCCCACCAAGACGGCACTTGGCCGCACTCAGTGGAGGCGGCAGCTGAGCAGTTCGGCGACAAATCACCAGAAATCGTGAACCGTCTGGCGCGGGGCAACGCCATTGAGCTGCTTGGACTCGATCTCCCGCTTGTCGCGCCGCGCTGAACTTCAGGCGGTTGCCTTGGCGGCGATCGTCGCCAGATCCACACCCTTGCCGGTTCGCTCGAAG
Organism: Acidimicrobiales bacterium; assembly: GCA_035602795.1. GTDB lineage: Bacteria > Actinomycetota > Acidimicrobiia > Acidimicrobiales > RAAP-2 > Bog-473. Next base: position 5,653 of record DATNLP010000533.1, read on the forward strand.
CGGCCCTGGTCGTACGATCGAATGGACACGTCGTGCCCCTCCGCCTCGGCGCGCAGCGCCTTCACCGTGGATCGCTCCCGCGGCCGATGCGCGAGCGGATCAAAGGAATACCAGCGACACGCGTTGCCCCAGCTGATCTTCTCGAGCTCGTCATCGGGCACCTCGGCCGCCACCTGAGCCAGCTCCTCGGGGGCATGCGGCCAGGATGAGTCCGAGTGCGGGTAGTCGCACTCCCAGGCAATGTTGTCGATCCCGATCTCATGGCGAAGCTTGACCCCGATCGGGTCCGAAATGAAACAGGTCAGAAAGTGATCGCGAAACACCTCGCTGGGTAACTGGCCTCCGAAGTTCTGCCCGGTCCACTTGTGGTGCATCTCGTACGTGCGGTCCACCCGGTCAAGGAAGTAGGGAATCCATCCCGTTCCGCCCTCGGACAGAGCGACGCGAATGGGGAAGGACTTGATCACGCGCGACCACAACAGGTCCGATGCGGCGCTGCAGATGTTCATCGGCTGGAGCG
>DATNLP010000541.1:0-2957 GCA_035602795.1 Acidimicrobiales bacterium
GGCTTCGGTGAGAAGCGACGCCATCGGGCCATAGCCCACGGCGCGCTCCTGGCGCTTGCACGACCAGCTGCTCGCCTTCACCGTGCGCAACCGCTCGAGTGGTGTCTGGCAGTCGTTCGACAGCGGCACGAACATGGCGGAGAGCCGGTTGCCGCCCTCGTCCTGCGTGCCGTCTTCGCGTACCGAAACCGGGACGATGGCGACCAGCGGGCTGTCGACATCGTGGTCGTGCTTCATCAGGTGCGACCGCAGCGCACCGGAGCACACCCCCAACACGACGTCGTTCACCGTGGCGCCGAAGCGCTCCTTGAGCGCCCGCACCTCGCGCATGTCCATCTCGGCGAAGGTGATGTCACGCCGTGGCCCCGGCTGGATGTCGAACAGCCGCGGGGCGCCGACCGGAATCGTCACCGGTCCATTGGCGTCGCTCGTGGCACAGCGCGCCATGCGCACCGCCGTGCGACCGATCTCCCGTACCGCCCGCCAGGTGCGGATGGGGCGGGTGAACACGTTGGGCAGGGCGTCCGCCACCAGACGGGCCTGTGACGGCAGCCGGGCCGGGATCCACGGCCTGCAGTCCTCGACCACCGAGCGCCCCTCGGGGCTCAGATCGAGCAACTGCGCCATGAGCGCGGCGCCAGCCACGCCGTCGACCACCGAGTGGTGCACCTTGGCGATGAGGCCCACCCGGCCGTCGGCCAGCCCCTCAATGACATGCATCTCCCACGGCGGCTGATCCGCTACGAGCGAGCGGCTCATCACCTTGGCCACCATGTCGGTGAACTGCGCCAGGCCGCCCGGTGCCGGCAGGGCGACGCGGAAGAGGTGGTTGCTCAGGTCGAAGTCCGGGTCGTCGACCCAGCGCGGATGGTCGAGACCCAGCGGGACGGTCATCAGGCGGCGCCGGAAGGGCGCCAGGTTGGGCAACCGCTCGTTCAGCACCTCGCACACGCGCTCGAAGGAGTACCCCTCCTCCGCCGTCGAGGGATCGAAGACGCAGGCGTAGGCGACCTCCATCGGCGTGTCCGGCGTATCCGAGTAGATGAACATCGGGTCGATGCCAGTCATTCGCTGCATGTGTGCTCCACGTTAGGGGGGCGTGCGGTGGACAAATCACCCGGGTTCCCGAAACGTCGTGCCACCTCCCTCCATGGGCACCCCCGGAGGCTGCACTGCTTCAATCGTCAAACGGGACTCGTCGTCGCTTTGGGCTTGCCTCCCACATTGGACCCTGAGAGCAGCCCACCGCAACCTATCTGGGACATCTTTACGTTCTGTTCACCTGCCGGTTACTCCCAGCGGGGTACTCCACGCAGTTGCCACCCCCACTCCTTGGGTGTCACGAAGCAGGTGGCACCACTCTCGGGGCACCCGACGTGGGGGGTCCCATGCTCCTCGGAGCAAAAGGAGAGAAATAACGAGAAATTGCGTGAAATGGGTGAGGAACGAGCTCGCCCGCCCTGTCCAGGACAATGGGTGTCACCTATTCGGCTAGCTCTTACTCACTCGCACCGGCACCGACACGGGCAGTCCGCCGCCGGCCGACAACTCGCAATCGCAACCGCTACCGGTAGCCGCAACCGACAACGCACCCGACAACAACAACGACAACGACAACGCGGTCGGAGCGGCGCGGACGCTCAGGAACCTCCGGGCCCGCCTTGGCGCCGCCACTGGGCCAGGCGGGTGCGGTCGACCTCGCGCTTGCGGGCGAAGCGCTCCTGCTGCTCGGCGACGGGGCCCGGGCCGGCCCCTCCCGGCGTCCGCCGACGGGTCACCGCCACACCGGGCTCGAGCAGATCCGTGGCGGCCTCTCCCAAATCGGGGTGCGCCGCCACCAGCTCGACCAGGGGCACATGGCGTTCGAGCGACTCACGCACCAGGCCACCGATGAGCGCGTGGGCCTGGCGGAAGGGCATGCCCTGCTCGACCAGCATCTCGGCCAGGTCGATGGCGGAGGCGGCCGGTCCGTCCGCCGCCGTCTGCATGCGCTCCTCGTTCCACGTCACCGTGTCGTAGACGCCGCGCAGGGCCACCAGCGCGTTGAGCACCTGCACCACGGCGTCGAAGAGCGGCTCCTTGTCCTCCTGCAGATCGCGGTTGTACGCCAACGGGAGACCCTTGAGCGTGATCAGCACCGCGTTGAGGTGGCCGATGAGCCTGCCCGTCTTGCCCCGGGCGAGCTCGGCCACGTCCGGGTTCTTCTTCTGCGGCAGCATCGAGCTGCCGGTGGCGTAGGCGTCGTCGAGTGTGCAGAAGCCGAACTCCTCGGTCGACCACAGCACGATCTCCTCCCCCATGCGCGACAGGTGCACGCCCAGCAGCGCCAGGTCGAAGAGCGACTCGGCCACGAAGTCGCGGTCGGACACGGCGTCGAGCGAGTTCTCGAAGCGCCCGTGGAAGCCGAGCTCGGCCGCCACGTAGTCGGGGTCGAGGGGCAGCGACGAGCCGGCCAGGGCGCCGGCGCCGAGCGGCGACACGTTGAGCCGGTCGACCGTGGTCAGCAACCGGTCGATGTCGCGGGCGAGCGCCCAGCCGTGGGCCAGCAGGTGGTGCGCCAGGAGCACCGGCTGGGCCCGCTGCAGGTGCGTGTAGCCGGGCAGGTAGACGTCGGCCGCCTCGCGCGCCCGCTGGGCCAGCGTCTCCTGCAGAGCCAGGATCTCCTCGGCCACGGTGACGAGCGAACGGCGGCACCACAGGCGCAGGTCGGTGGCCACCTGGTCGTTGCGGCTGCGGCCGGTGTGCAGCTTGCGTCCCACATCCCCCAGCCGCGCCACGAGCGCGCTCTCCACGTGCATGTGGATGTCTTCCAGCTCGATGCGCAGCGGCAGCTTTCCTTCGTCCAGCTCCCGTCCGATGTCGTCGAGAGTGGCGACGATCTGCCGGCACTCCGCATCGGTGATGAGCCCGACGTGAGCCAGCATCCGAGCGTGGGCTTTCGAGGCGCGAATATCGAC
>DATNLP010000566.1:0-3433 GCA_035602795.1 Acidimicrobiales bacterium
CCGAAGGCAGCCAAGCCGCTCGACGTCCTCGAGATCAACTGGGCCGAGGAGCGGTGGACGCGCGGCTGCTCCCTGGCCCACTTCTCGACGGGCGTGCTGACGCACTACGGGTCCCGGTTGCGCGAGCCCGTCGGGCGCGTGCACTGGGCCGGCACGGAGACGGCGACGACGTCCTTCGGGGCCATGGACGGCGCGGTGCGCTCCGGCGAGCGCGTGGCCGACGAGATCCTGCAGGCGCCAACCTGAGCCGTCAGGCGCGCCAGGCGGCCCGACCCGACCCGCGCGGGACCAGGATCGGGTCGGGCCAGGCAGGCGGCGTGTGCGAGAAGCGCACGGGCGGGGCCAGCATATGGACGTCCCCGAGAGGGCTGGGGGCGTCGTAGGCGGTCGGCTCGCGGCGACGGTGGACGTCGTCAGACCCGGCCTGCGCCGGGTCGACCAGGCCCAGGGAGGCGCACCACATCGCGGTCCTGGTCAAGTTGACGGTGACGTGCCACGAGCCGCCCTCGGTGGCGCGCCGGACCAGTGCCGCACTCGCGCCGATCGCGCCCATGTAGCCGGTGATGTAGTCGTTGATCAGGCCCGTGACCGGAAGGCGGGGCTCGTCCGCGGTTCCTTCGATGGCCATGAGACCAGAGGCGGCCGAGCCGTTCATGTCGAAGCCCCCGCGCCCCGCCCAGGGGCCGGTCGACCCGTAGCAGGAGACCGAGACGTACACGAGACCGGGATGACGCTCCGCCAGGAGTGCCGGACTCAGGCCTTGCCGCTCCAGCGCGCCGACACGATGGTTGTTGACCACCACGTCGGCCTCGGCCAACAGGGCGGCCGCATGGTCGCGTCCCGTGGGAGTCCGCAGATCGACGTAGGCGCTCCGGGAGCCGACGTTGGCCTCCGCGTAAATGAACTCGTGCTCGTAGTCGTTCGGTCGGGTGGCGCAGAGGACGTCCGCCCCCTGCTCGGCCAGGGTCCGGCCCACGGTGGGACCGGCCACGGCGTGGGTGAACGACAGCACGCGGACACCGTCGAACGGCCGCTCGGCCGACCCATGGCCCCGGACGGGCGCGTCGCCGATGCGCTCGAGGCCGATGACGGGCTGGCCGGCCAGGAGCATGCCCTGCTCGTGCGCGAGCCATTCGGCCGGGGTGCGCACCACGCAGATGGGCAGGCCGGCGGCGTTCGCTGCTTCCTCCAGCTCGAAGGCGTCCCAGATCGAGATGGCCGCGGCGACCCTGGCCGTGTCGGGAGCCACATCGAGGAAACGACACCATTTGGCCACGAGATGCGGATAGACCGCCGACGCCATGACCGAGCGGCCGTCGGCGGTGCGATAGGGCGTGATCAGGAATGGGTTGTCGAGCACCAGCGGATGCGGAGCCAGCTCCCCGTTCAGGGTCGGATGCCAGAAGGCCCCCGGGTTGATCCCGTGCACCGCCTGGCGCAGGTCCACCTCGAGGTCCTGACTCGGGCCACCCCGCCGGCGGTGAAAGGCGACCGCCGCCACGGCGCCGGCGACGATCGGGATCCCGATGCAGGCGCCGAGGCGGTGCGCGGCGGGCAAAATGGGATCACGGCCGACGATGGACACCATGCCCCCGGCCTCCGACTCGGAGAGGCCGACGTCCGACAAGAGGTCGTCCAACGCGGCCAGGGGGTCGAACGCCGTGGCGGCGCTCGGCGCCGGTGTCCCGATAGATGCGTCAGTGTCCGGTGGCTTCATGGCGCGCGGTCCTCCCAGTGGCGTTCGAGGTAGAGAAGAAGGAGAAGAAGTCACGGCCGTCCACCGCCGCCGCCCTCCGTGAGCGCTTCGGTGGGCCTCGAGAAGTGCGCCAGCAGTGCCGGCACGGCCCGCCGGGCCAGATCGGCGCGCACCGTGGCACCGGCTGCTTCGTCCGTCAGGGCCTGGATGTCGCTGCCTTCGGACAGGGCGACGATCATGCGGGCCAGGTCCAAGACGGGCAAGGTCGGTACCCGTCCCTCCCGCTCCAGCGCCTCGGCCACCAGCACGGCCAGCTCGGAGCGAACCCGGACCTCGTGCTCGACCAGGAGCGCGGCGACATCGGGGCGGCGGATGGCGTGAAGGGAGAACTCCACCGAGACGAGCGTCCACTGACGATCCACTTCGGTCGACGGTGCGGGGGTTCCCTCCGCCGGCCCGGACGCCACGGCGTCGCCGCTCGGCACGGCGCGGCGCAGCCATTCCGCCCGCCTGGCCCAGCTGCGGTCCAGCAGGGCCAGGAACAGGGCGTCCTTGTTGGCGAAGTTCGAGTAGAAGGCCCCCTTGGTCAGCCCCGCCCGCGTGCAGATGTCCGGGATGGAGGTCGCCCCGAAGCCCTCCTCGGCGAACAGGTCCATGGCCGCGTCCAGCAGGGCGTTGACGGTGGCGGGTCGGCGCTTCGTGGCCCCTCGTGGCACGGCGCCATTTTATCGAATACCGACCAGTATGCAATACCTATCGGTATCTTTTAGACCGATCCCCCCCGGCAGGCGTCGGCGGCGGCGGGCCCCGGTCACATCCCTTCGGGGCGCGGCCCGGGACCCGTGCCCACCCCGAGGTTCTCCCGGAAGAAGGCCAGCGTCTGGTCGAGGGCCGCCCGCGTCGGCGTGCCCTCTTCGTCGACCAGGTGATGCGTCAGCACCGAGTGCGCATTCTTGGGGTGCCCGTAGGGGTTGCCCGGCGCCGAGTCGATCTCCACGGCGAGGAATTTGTCCCCCAGTTCGCGGCGCAGCGTCTCGAAGCGCTCCGAGAAGCAGAAGGGGTCGTTGGTGAAGCGCAGGCCGAGAAGGCATTGGCCCGCCTCCGCACGCTCCTTGACCCGGGCCAGGTCGGCGTCCGAGATGCCGATGTCGGCCTTGTACTTCTTGCCGATCGGGAACGGCTGGGACGGCTGGCTCAGCACCGGCGCCAGCATGCGGTCGTCCACCATCATGGCGAGGGCGAAGCCACCGGTGAAGCACATGCCGACGGCGCCCACGCCGGGGCCGCCACACCGTTCGTGCTCCGACGCCGCCAACGCGCGCAGCCAGGTGGTGATCGGGCTCGTCCGCTTGAGCGCGAAGCAGGAGAACTCGCGCGAGATGCAGGCGGGGCCGAGTGAGCGGACCGAGTACAGCCCGGTCATCGGCCGACCGACGTCACCGAAGAGGTGCGGCAGCACGGCCGTGCACCCCGCCGCCACCACCCGGCGGCCGAACAGCGCCAGTTCGGGCGTGATGCCCGGGGCCTCGCTCATGACGATCACAGCGGGGCCGCTGCCCAGGCGGAACACGTCCCGCCGCTTGCCTTCGGCCTCGAAGCTCTCCTTGGCGTAGTCCCCGAGCGCGCCTTCCCACCTGCCCACATCGCCGGTCGCCATGGCCGGACCGTAGCATCGAGCGCCGTGTCCGCACCCCTTCGCTCCTTCGAGCCGCGCCTGCCCGTCGTCGTCGGGTTGGG
>DATNLP010000580.1:0-2889 GCA_035602795.1 Acidimicrobiales bacterium
CCGGCAACGTAGCCGTCGGCGGCGGCGAGCGGGCGGCGGACCCGGTGCGGCGTCAACCCCGCAGCAGGGGCTTGTAGCGCAGGCGGTGGGGCTGATCGGCGTCCACCCCGAGTCGCTTGTGCCGGTCGGCCTCGTAGTCGCTGAAGTTGCCCTCCCACCACCGCACCTCCGACTCGCCCTCGAAGGCCAGCACATGGGTGGCGATGCGGTCGAGGAACCAGCGGTCGTGGCTGATCACCACGGCACAGCCCGGGAAGGACAGGAGGGCGTCCTCGAGGGCGCGCAGGGTGTCGACGTCGAGGTCGTTGGTCGGCTCGTCGAGCAGCAGCACGTTGCCCCCGGCGCTGAGCACCTTGGCCAGGAGGACCCGGTTGCGCTCGCCGCCCGAGAGCTGTCCCACCTTCTTCTGCTGGTCGCTCCCCTTGAAGCCGAACCCGGCGACGTAGGCCCGGCCGTGCATCTCGCGCCCGCCCACCACCATGCGGTCGGACCCCCCGGCGATCTCCTCGAAGACGGTGGACTCGGGCGCCAGCGTCTCGCGCGACTGGTCGACGTAGGCCATGGTCACGGACGCGCCAACGGTGAGGGTGCCCGCATCCGGGGCGTCCTCGCCCACCATCATGCGGAAGAGCGTCGTCTTGCCGGCGCCGTTCGGCCCGATCACGCCGACGATGCCGCCGGGTGGGAGGACGAAGGAGAGGTCATCCATCAGCAGGCGCTCGCCGAACCCCTTCACCACACCGTCGGCGTCGACCACCTGATCGCCCAGGCGTGGACCGGGCGGGATGGACAGCTCCACCTTGTCCGCCCGCCGCTCGGCCGACTCCGCCTCGGCGACCAACTCGTTGTACGCCGTGATGCGCGCCTTGCCCTTGCTCTGGCGCGCCCGGGGTGACATGCGGATCCACTCCAACTCGCGCTCCAACGAGGCCTGTCGGGAGCGGTCGCTCTTCTCCTCCGCCGACAGGCGCGCCTGCTTCTGCTCGAGCCACGAGGAGTAGTTCCCCTCCCACGGGATGCCGGCGCCGCGGTCGAGCTCGAGGATCCAGCCGGCCACGTTGTCGAGGAAGTACCGGTCGTGGGTCACGGCCACGACCGTGCCCGGGTACTCCTGCAGGGTTCGCTCCAGCCAGGCCACCGACTCCGCGTCGAGGTGGTTGGTCGGCTCGTCGAGCAGGAGGAGGTCCGGCTTGGACAGGAGGAGCCGGCAGAGGGAGACGCGCCGGCGCTCGCCGCCCGACAGGGTGGTCACGTCCGCGTCACCGGGCGGGAGCCGCAGGGCGTCCATGGCGATCTCGAACGTGCGATCGAGCTCCCAGGCGCCGGCGGCGTCGATCTTGACTTGCAGGTCAGCCTGCTCGGCCAGGAGCGCGTCGATGTCGGCGTCCGGCGAGCCGAAGGCGACGCAGACCTCGTTGTAGCGGTCGACCAGTGCCTTGGCCTCGCCGACACCGTCGGCCACGTTGCCCGCCACGTCCTTGGTCGGGTCGAGCTGCGGCTCCTGGGCGAGATACCCGACCGTGAAGCCGGGGGTGAGCCGGGCCTCGCCGGTGAAGCCGTCGTCCTCCCCGGCCATGATGCGCAACAGGGAGGACTTCCCCGACCCGTTCGATCCGATGACGCCGATCTTCGCCCCGGGGTAGAAGGACAGGTTGATGCCCTTCAGCACCTCGCGGTCGGGAGGGTAGAAGCGCCGGAGGTCGCGCATGGTGTAGATGAATTGGGGGGCCACGGCGACCAGTGTGCCCCAAGAGAGGCGCCTCTCCGGCCCGGACCCGTGACCTTCGAGACCCTTCCCCTCAATGGTGGGGCGTCGTGGCCTCCGGGCCTTCGCCGGCCCAGCTGATCCGGCGCAGGCGCCGTTCGCTCACCCGGCCACTGGCGGCGAACCAACGGGCCGAAGCCTCGAGCGCCTCGGCCGCGGGCCGGGGCGCGTAGCCGAGCTCGGTGCGCGCCCGGGTGGTGTCGAAGGCCATCTGCGAGGTCGACATGCGGGCAGCCTCCAGCGGCACCGAGGGGTGGTGGCGGAGCAGGCGGCCCTCGACGGTCTCGGAGACGGCCGCCACGGCGAGCGCGAGCGAGCGCGGGACCTTCACCCGCGGGGCCGGGAGCCCGGTGATGGCCGCCAGCTGCCCCAGCAGCTGCTGCAGCGTGAGGTTCTCGCCCCCCAGGATGTAACTACGCCCGTTCCGCCCGACCTCGAGCGCCCGGACCTGCCCGTCAGCCACGTCGTCGACGTGGGCCACGTTGAGCACCGTGTCGACGTAGGCCGGCATGCGGCCGTTGAGGAAGTCGAGGACCAGCTTGCCGGTCGGCGTGGGGGCGCGGTCACCCGGCCCCAGCGGGAACGTCGGCAGGACGATCGAGGCCGGCAGCCCCTCGGCGATGGCACGCAGAACCTCGTGCTCGGCCACGTACTTGGAGCGCTTGTAGGAGCCGTAGAGGTGGCGTACGTCGGGGAACGAGCGCTCGTCGGCTGCGGTCGCCGAGCCGGTGACGTGTTCGAGGCCGAGCGTGCCGACGGTGCTGGTGTAGACCAGCCGCTCGATGCCGGCGTCGAGCGAAGCCCCGATGACGTTCTTCGTCCCCTCGACGTTGATGGTGTAGAACGCGCTGGGGTCGCGGGCCCAGAACCGGTACAGCGCGGCCACGTGGAACACGGCCCGGCAGCCGCTCACCGCCTGCTGCACGTCGGCGGGCCGGCGCAGGTCCCCGACGACCTGCTTGACGTCCAATCCGTCGAGGTTGGCCGCGTCGACCCCGGGTTCGACGAGCGTCACCACCTCGACCTGGCGGGTCAGGAGCTGGCGGGTCACGGCGGAGCCGATGAACCCGGTCGCGCCCGTCACCAGGACGCGGTCACCCGAGGCGAGGTTCACAGACGGCCCC
>DATNLP010000597.1:0-4712 GCA_035602795.1 Acidimicrobiales bacterium
CGCGGCCAGAAAGCTCGATGGACAAATCTTGACCATTCCTAACACCATTCCTAACTTGTTCGAGTGTTCTGATCTGAGTCTATCGACCAGGTGTTGCCGCATCCCAGGTTCGAGCGACCGTCGGGCTCGGTCGGGAAGAAGTCGTTAAGAAATAGTGATGCCCGACATAGAGGCTCAGATGCCATGGGAGGCGACCCGGCGAGGCAACGTTAGCGAGCTGGCCAACATTGACGGGCTGCTACGAGGCGGCGTGATACGTCACATGCGCTGCGGGAAGCCACGCTGCGCCTGCAACAGCGACCCGCCAACTCTCCACCGCCCCTACATCCAATGGACGCCCTCACGGCAAGACCGTCATCCGCTACATCACCAAGAACAACTCACCCGCGACCCAGGGTGGTTCGACAACGGCCGACGTCCCAAAAGAGCTCATCGCCAAGTTGGAGGTCGCCTCCCTGCACGCTGAACCGGTTCGAGGCACTCAACACGCCTAGCGCCGACCCCTTAACTCTTGGCGCCTCCCGGCGCCGCCCACCACGCCGGCAGCCGACATAGAAGCCCGTCAGAGCCGGATCGGTCCCTCCAAGGACGCCAACGACGGTCACTCAACAAACGGGACGACCAGAACCCGGACCCCTTGTTACAACCTCGAAAAGTCCTCACTCCCACAGCGCCGCACCCCAACCATACTGACGCTCCCTCCGAGATGGCGCTATCGATAATCATCCGCCGTCGGCTAGAAATCATAGGCGAAAACAGTTTACAAAGCCCGGCAGCCTTCGAAGCCATGATCCACCACATCGCCGTCGACGAAGCGGCCTGGTCACGATAAACCAACGGCCTCACGATTTCGGGGAGAGCTCAATCACCGAGTACGTATCAAACGCGCGCCTCGGCACCGACGTCTAACCTGTCACAACGTCAGGCTTAGATCCCGCACGTAGAACTAGAGAGCACCGTGTGACCATTACCCAACGAGCCTTGTCAGATCAATCAAATAGAGGACGCAAGAAATGAATTACTGGCTCGTCTTGCCTCTCTTTCCGCCTGAGGAACTAGTGCCGATAGCTCGTGAGGCAGAGGCCGCCGGATTCGCAGGTGTGGCGCTCGGCGATCACGCCTCCAATCCGCAAAGAATCGCCTCGCAATATCCCTACGGAATGCGGCGAGGAACGATCGCCACACCGGGTGGGAATAAGATTCTTTCCAGCCCGATGGTTTTGATCGCGGGATTGAGCGGCGTCACCAGCGTGTTGCGCTTCATGACCTTTGTACTCGTGGTTCCCCTGCGTCATCCGATCCTCTTGGCCAAGGAGATCAGCACGGCGGCGCGTTTGGCCACGGGCAGGTTGGATCTCGGGATCGGGATCGGCTGGCTTCGCGAGGAGTTTGAAGCCCTCGGGCTAGATCCGTCATCCCGCGCCCAACGTACCGATGAGATGATGAAAATCATGCAGAAACTGTGGCAGGGTGACTTCGTCGAGTCTCACACTGAACTGCTGCGGTTCGAACCAAATCAGGTCTTGCCGACCTTGTCGCATCATCTGCCGATAATTGTTGGGGGCAATAGCCCGTCAGCTTTGCGTCGGGCTGCGAAGATCGGCGACGGATGGGTCGGAGCCTATTGTGGCTTGGAAGAGCTGTCCGGGATGCTTCGCTTGCTTGATGACGAGCGGCACAGGGCGAATCGGGACCACATGGATTTCGAAGTGAGGCTGAGCCTGAAGGAACCGCCGACCCCGGACATTTGCGACCGCCTCGAGAAGGCGGGCGTGGACGGGCTCATCGTCAATCCAGGGCATCTCACCGAAGATTCCGAGTCTGTAGATGGCGTGTTGGACGGATTGACCCGTTTTGGCAGGGAGCGCCTCCGTTAGTTGCTTCGCCCTGAAAGCCGTTTCGGGCGACGTGATAAATCCTGGAACGTGAGTCAGCGGCCGTCGCGGGCCGCCTGATCCGCTCCGCTGGCCTGCTCCTCACCGTCCTCTCCGCCGTCTTCCACACGGCGGGCGTGACGGGACAAGCCGGAGGGAAACAGCTCAGGCGGCGCGTCTAGTTGTTCTGCCCAGCCAGGTTGTTGACACGGCTGACGGGCGGGCCGCCGATGGCGGTGTGGTAGCGGTGATGGTTGTACATGTGGAGCCACTTGTCGAGTGTGCGGGCTCGAGCTGCTTCTGAGCGGAAGGCCCGGGCATAGGCCCATTCGTTGAGCAGAGTGCGGTTGTAGCGCTCCACCTTGCCGTTGGTCCTCGGGCAGTAGGGCTTGATCCGGGTGTGGGCGATGGCCGCCTGGACCAGCTCGGCCCCGAAGGCCTTGGACACGTAGCAGGGCCCGTTGTCGGTCATGACCCGCTCAACCACGATCCCGTAGGAGGCGAAGAAGGCCCGGGCCCGGCGCCAGAACCCGATGGCGGTGATGGCCGTCTCGTCGTCATGGATCTCCGAATAGGCCAGGCGGCTGTAGGCGTCGATGGCCGAGTGGATGTAGGCGTAGCCCATCTTGTGGCGCCCGCCGTGGTGCTCTTTGGAGCGTCCGTGCACCCGCCAGCCACCGCCCGGTGGGATCTTGGCCTGCTTCTTTACGTCAACGTGGACGAGCTCGCCCGGATGCGTGGTCTCGATCCGGCGCACCGTGGTCCCCGTTCTGCGCTCGAGGTCAGAAAGGCGCGACACCCCGTGGCGAGCCCAAATGGCATGGAGGGTGGACGCCGGCACCCCCGCTCGGTCGGCCAAGCGTGCTGCCCCCTTTTGGCAGCGCCGCCGCAGGGCGACCACTCGGCGCTCTACCTTGGCCGGGGTCTTGGTCGGGCATCGTCGAGGCCGGCTCGAGCGGTCCTCGAGTGCGGGCCGACCACCTGTTTCATAACGCCGCCACCACTTATGGGCGGTCTGGCGAGAGATCCGCATGGACTCAGCCGCCGAAGCGATCGTCCAACCGTCTTCGATCAGACGGCACAGGCGGAGTCGACCCTCAGGGGTGAGCGGAGCGTTACGGTGCACAGTGAGCCTCCTTGGCTGGTGTGGGTGTGTAGACAGCTCCACACTGCCTCGGAGGCTCACTTCATCTGGGGATTCTCCGCGTCAACAAGGTCCATGGGCAGAACATCTAGTTGGTGGTCACGGTGATCTCTTGACATTCGTGAGTGGTGGCGACGATTGATCACCCGTCTTCGCCTTGCGCGCTTTCTGTTCGATGAGCCCGGAGATCTTCGTCGGTTGAGCGCGAACACTCCCGAGCCGACGAGACGCGCTCCGTCTATCCCGTGGAACAGGGTGCGGTCCCATCTCCACGCGTGCTTGAGGTGCGAGATCCGAGCTTCAGATCTGGTGCGCCACTAGTTTCCTGCTGTCATCTCAAGCAAGTAATGGTTGAGCTACCGTTCGATGGGGTTCGAAAGCCATCGGACGGAGATACGTTACGGCGGATCCACGAAGTTGATGGCGATTGTCTCCGCCGTGTGGAGCTGATCTACCGGATCATCGCTCGACCCGTACATCTCCCACTCTCTAGTCTGGCAAGTGGACATTTGGGTGAAGGCGTTGCCCCGAACATTGCTGAAGTAAGGCGGCCGTCCCCGAGCTGAGATCTGGCAGATGGCTAGAGGTGGTATCCAACGCACCCAAACAAAAAAACCTACAAAGAAGAAGTTAGCTGTTGTGAGCGTCGCCGACGCGGAGAGAGCTCAATTGGCTGACCTGCCGCTGGAGGAGACAGTGGCCTTGGCCGAAGTGGCCGGGGCGATCAAAAAAAGACGGATTGCTGGCGTTTGCGAAGGCGACGGAGATTCGTCGTGATGCATCAGAAGCTGGCGGCCGAGTTGACCGAGCTCTTCAGCGAAAGCACGCCAGGATCGGAGCCCCAGAGCGCTCCGGCAGCTGGCACGGCACCACCAAGGCTTCGGTTGTGCTGGGCGGGGGGAGGGTGAGCACCGAGCGCCCAAAGGGCCGGACCACCGCAGGCGCCGAGATCAAGCTCGACACCTGGGAGGTTTTCAGCTCGGCCGACCTGCTCAACTCCCTCATCGTCGAACGCATGTTGGGCGGGGTGGCCATTCGGAGCCACCAAGTCGTGGGAGAGCCGTCGGCAAAGGGCCCGAAGCACGGTGAGATCGACGTCGAAGTCGGCCATCTCCAGGCGCTTCGAGTGGCAAGGCTATGGGCGAGCTGATGGTCCGGAACCTCGCCGACCTCGACGTAGCCGTCCTCATGATCGACGGGCTCGACGTCGCTGGTTCGTGTGCCATCGTGTGCGGCTGGCCGTCTTATCTGACGGCACCAAGGTCCCCGTAAGGCTCTGGCTCGACGACACCGAGAACAAGACGGTGGTCACCGCCCTTTGGCGACTCTTCAGCCAAGCATGAGCGGGACCGACTGTTGAACCAAGTGGCTCCAGTTCGGGAGGTGTAGCAATGGCCTAGGTCGGCCGACGAGAGGGTGTCGCGATCGCCGCTGGAATTTCGGTGACGGCCACCGGCTTGTTCGCTATGCGGCCACCTCCGCCTTCGTAGTGCAGCGACGGGATGTGACATCGGATGCGATGTGGGCTTCGAGCGCGGAGCGTATGGGCTTCAAGTCCTGGTGGCCGTTCACCCGGCGGAACTGCTTCTTGGCTTCGAGCATGCCGGCCGCGTACCAACGCAGCGCCATCTGACCGTCGAGCTCGCGCTTCACGTTGGTCAGTGGTCACGACAGATCTCGATCATGGACTCGAT